>NZ_JBBNAM010000072.1:0-115192 GCF_037994425.1 Phyllobacterium sp. | reverse complement strand
GGATTGACCCGCAAGCAGCGCGAGCGCATTGCCGGCATTGGCATTGCTGCGCCGTTCGAACTGTGGAAATGGGCCGATACGCTCGGCGGCCCGCAAGACGTCATGGATGAGTGGCGAGATTGCGATGTGCGTGCCCGCATCGAGGCCCTTTGCCCCTATCCCGTCTATTTGCAGAACGACATGACGGCAGCCTGCGGCGCCGAGCTGGTGTTCGGCAAGGCCAAGGATATCAGCGACTTCGTCTATTTCTATATCGGTTCATTCATCGGCGGAGGCATTGTCATCAATGGCAATCTCTATGCCGGGCGCAGCGGCAATGCCGGCGCGCTTGGCTCGATGCCGGTGCCGGGTAAGGATGGGTTCGCGCGCCAGCTCATCGATATCGCCTCGATCACCGCGCTCGAAAAAGTCGTGACCGGCCTTGGCCGTGATCCCTCCCCGCTGTGGGCTTCGCCCGAGGATTGGGGGCAGATGGGCCCGGAGCTCGATCAATGGATTGACCAGGCAGCCAAGGCAATTGCGCAGGCTGTTGTTGCCGCTTCCTCAGTTGTCGACTTCGAGGCAGCGATAATCGATGGCTGGATACCGCAAGATGTCCGTGCGCGCATCGTGTCGGCGGTGCGCGCGCATGTCGGCACATTTGATCTTGAAGGGCTTGAACTGCCTGCGATTTTCGAGGGCACGGTCGGCATCCACGCCCGGGCGATCGGGGCCGCGAGCCTGCCGCTGGCCGATCGCTTCCTGATCGGCCAGAAGATCTACAGGAAGGTGGACTAGTCATGCTGATGGGGATTGCGCCCATATTGGGGCCGGAGCTCTTGTTCACGTTGCGTGCCATGGGCCATGGCGACGAGATCGCGCTTGTCGATGCAAACTATCCGGCACAGGAGCACGCCCGGCGGCTTGTTCGTGCAGACGGGCTGCCGCTTGTTCCCCTGCTTGATGCTGTTCTCCAGCTGTTGCCCGTCGATGATTTCGTGCCAGAGGCGCTGTTTCGCGCTTCGGTCAGGGGTAATCCTTCTCACGCTGATCCGGTGCACGCGGAGATGGAGAAGGTTTGTGCGCGCCGCGCCAAGGGATTTAAGCTGGTTGCGCTTGCCGGTGATGCCTTCTATGCACGCGTCAAAGCCGCGCACACGGTCATTGCGACCGGTGAGCCACGGCTCTATGCCAATATTGTCATCCGCAAGGGTGTCATTTATCCAAGAAAGAACGAGCTATGATCTTGTGTTGTGGTGAAGCCCTGATCGACATGTTGCAAAGGAAGAGCGAGGCGGGGGAAGCGGCATTTGCACCCTATGTGGGCGGAGCGGTTTTCAATACGGCGATCGCGCTCGGCCGGCTCGGCGTTGCAACAGAGTTCTTTTCAGGGATTTCCTCCGACTTTTTCGGGAAGATGCTGCTGGATAGCCTCGCTGCCAACAAGGTCGGCACCAGCTATGCCCACATCTCGCCGCTACCAACGACCCTTGCCTTCGTCCGCCTGACCGATGGGCAGGCGAGCTACATGTTCTACGACGAGAACAGCGCCGGGCGTTCGCTTGGCATCGAGCACTTGCCAGTGCTTGGCGACGATGTGACCGCACTTCAGTTTGGAGCAATCAGCCTTATCCCGGAACCCTGCGGCTCGACCTACGAGGCGCTGATGGGGCGTGAGCATGAAAGGCGCGTAACCATCCTCGATCCGAACATCCGCCCGGGGTTCATACCCGACAGGCAAAGGCATCTGCAGCGCATGCGCCGCATGATTGCCATGACCGATATTTTGAAGATTTCCGACGAGGACATGCGCTGGTTTGGTGAAAGCGGAACGATGGACGATATCGCCCGGCGCTGGATCGTCCCTGCGGGAGAAAGTGGGCCGAAACTCATTCTCCTTACCCATGGCGCCGAAGGCGTGACCGGCTACACGTCGGACCTGACCATTCGTGTCGCGGCCGAGAAAGTGCCAGTCGTCGATACGGTCGGCGCTGGCGATACCTTCACCGCTGGCGTTGTTGCGTCGTTGGAACAATCAGGATTGCTGACCAAGAATGCGCTGACGCGCCTCACCGACAATCAGATCCGCCAAGCGTTGCAGCTTGGTGTCAAGGCAGCGGCGATCACGGTTTCGCGGGCCGGAGCCAACCCGCCGTGGCGTTCGGAACTCTAGTTTGACGCACCAGCCAAAGCCCAGCCCGATGTCGGGTAAAGCAATAGCTGCCTTTTAGGCCTTGGGCAGTGTGAACCCTGGCGCTGGTATCGATGAAAAATCACCGATATGCGCGGCCTTGTGGCGGCCGCGTCGTCTTGGTCGATGTTTGCAGGCCTTTTGCAAGACGGTGACTACTCCAGATCGAAGGCCGCTGCCATCAGCGTTTTCGTGTAGGCCTGGTGCGGGGTTTCGAAGATGTCCTCCGTCGCGCCCTCCTCGACGATCTTGCCGTTTTTCATGACGATGACGTAGTCGGACATCGCCTTGATGACGGCTAGGTCGTGGCTGATGAAGATATAGGAGAGGTCGTGCTTGTCCTGCAGGTCGCGCAGAAGGTCAATGACCTGCCCCTGCACGGAACGATCGAGCGCTGATGTCGGCTCGTCAAGAATGACCACTTTCGGCTTCAGGATCATGGCGCGGGCAATGGCGATGCGTTGGCGCTGGCCGCCAGAGAACTCGTGCGGGTAGCGATTGCGCGCCGCCGGATCAAGTCCGACCTCCTTCAACGCTGCGATGGCCCGCCTGTCGCGCTCGGCGCGCGAGAGCTGCGGCTCGTGAATGAACAGACCCTCGGTGATGATCTCGCCGACGGTCTGACGCGGCGACAGTGATCCATAAGGGTCCTGGAACACGAGCTGCAATTCGCGCCGCAGCGGGCGCATGGCCGAACGGTCGAAGTTGGAGATATTCTTGGAGCCGAAATGATATTGACCGCTGCTGGGCAGAAGCCTGAGCAGCGCCCGTCCGAGCGTCGATTTGCCCGATCCCGATTCGCCAACGATACCGATGGTCTGGCCCTTTTTCAGCCTGACGGTCACCCCGTCGACGGCGCGAAACAGCGTCTTGGCGCTGGTAAAGAACCCGCCGCCAATGGCGAAATCAACGGCGACATTCCTTCCCTCAAGAATGATCGGAGCGTTGTCCGCTGGCGCTTCCTTGTTGCCGCTCGGTTCGGCAGCAAGCAGCATTTTCGTATAATCTTCCTTGGGGTTTTCGAAGATATCCTTGATGCTGCCGCGTTCCACGACGTCACCGCGGCGCATGACGACGACCCGGTCTGCGAAATGCTTGACGATGCCGAGATCGTGGGTAATGAGGACGATGGCCATGCCGAAACGCTGCTGCAGCGATCGCAACAGATCGAGGATCTGCGCCTGGATTGTCACGTCAAGAGCGGTCGTCGGTTCGTCGGCGATGAGAAGGTCCGGTTCGTTGGCAAGCGCCATGGCGATCATGACGCGCTGGCGCTGGCCGCCGGACATTTCATGCGGATAGCTGTTGATGCGCCGCTCGGGTTCGGGAATGCCGACGAGCTTCAGCAGTTCCAGGACGCGCACCTTCGCCTGTTTGAACGACATCCCCTTGTGATGCACCAGGGGCTCGGCGATCTGGCGGCCGATCGTATAGAGCGGATCAAGCGATGTCATTGGTTCCTGAAAGATCATGGTGATCTTTGAACCGCGCACCTCGTTGAGGCGTTTCAGCGGCAGGCCGATCAGCTCCTTGCCGCGATACTTCGCCGAGCCGGTGACGCTGCCATTGTTGGCAAGCAACCCCATGATGCCCATCATGGTCTGGCTTTTTCCGGAGCCGGATTCACCGACGACCGCCAGGGTTTCGCCTGGCTTTACATCAAGATCGATGCCCTTAACGGCATTGACGTCGCCGTCGGGTGTGGTGAAGTCGACCTTCAGTCCGCGCACAGACAAAATATTCACATTGGTGTCCGTCATATCAGCGGTCCTTGGGATCGAGAGCATCGCGCAGTCCGTCGCCGATGAAGTTGAGCGAGAACAGCGTCAGGACAAAGAAGATGGCGGGAAAGATCAGGAACCACGGCGAGGACTGCATCTTGTTCGCGCCGGCCGAGATCAACGCACCCCAACTTGTCAACGGCTCCTGCACACCCAATCCGAGGAAGGACAGGAAGCTTTCGAGCAGGATAACCTTTGGTACCACCACGGTGACGAAGACGATGACGGGCCCGATTGTATTGGGAATGATATGGCGGCGGATGATCTGCCAATCGGTAAGGCCGAGTGCCTGCGCTGCACCAATGAACTCGCGCCGCTTGAGTGCCAGCGTCTGACCCCGCACGATGCGCGCCATGTCGAGCCATTCCACCGCGCCGATCACCAGGAAGATGAGGATGAAGCTGCGGCCGAAGAAAACGACGAGCACCACGACGAGAAAGACAAAGGGTAAGGAATAGAGGATCTCGACGAGGCGCATCATGACATTGTCGACGCGCCCGCCGATATAACCGGAGATCGCGCCATAGACGACACCGACCACCAGTGAAACGAGGCTGGCGAGGAGACCGACGGCAAGCGAGATTTGACCGCCCAGCATGACGCGCGCCATGAGATCGCGGCCATTGTCGTCAGTGCCGAAAAGAAAGTATTCGCGCTTGACCTCGCCCGAAAGCTTCAGGGTCTTGCCGTCATCCTCCGTTGCCCTGACCTTCGTATTGTCGAACTCGTTGGCGCGGTCGAAATAACGTGTCACGCGGGGATCGATTATCTGTTCGGAATGGATGGTCGCTGTGAAATTGTTGCCGTCGACGGCAAACTCGGCAAGTTCAACACGCGCCCGGCTCGCGACGCCCTTCATCACGTCATTGAGCGTATCTGCCTTGGGGTAAGGCTCGAGACTTGGACCCATATTGACGTAGGACGGAAATACCTGGTCATAGGTGTGGCTGAGGAAATAGGGGCCGAGGAAGGAAAAAATGGTGATGAGCGCGAGCATCACGCAACCAGCCATTGCTGCATAGTTGCGGCGAAAGCGCATGACCGCGAGCTGGAACAGGCTACGTCCCTTGGATTCCTCTGGCGGTATGACGGTCGTGGGGATGTCGGTCAAATCAGTCATGACGAACCCTCGGATCAAGAAGGCCGTAGAGAATGTCGACCACAAGATTGAAAACAATGACGAAAATGGCAACGAGCACCACTGTTCCCATCACCAGTGTATAGTCGCGATTGATCGCCCCGAGGACGAAGTAGCGGCCGACCCCCGGGATCGTGAAGATCGACTCGACGACGGCCGAACCAGTCAGCAATGCCGCGGCGCAGGGCGCAAGATAGGAGACCACGGGCAGCAGCGCGCCGCGCATGGCGTGCGTTACGACCACAACCTTTGCCGGCAGGCCGTAAGCGCGCGCGGTCCGGATGTGATCGGCGTGCAATGCCTCGATCATCGACCCGCGTGTGAGGCGTGCAAAGACGGCAAGCTGCGGCAGGCCAAGCGTGATCACGGGGAGTATGAGGAATTTCAGCGAACCGTCACCCCAGCCGCCGGCGGGCACCCAGGCGAGCATCAGCGCGAAGATCAGGGTCATGATCGGGCCGACCACGAAGTTTGGCACCGTGACGCCGGTCGTGGCGACGGACATAACGAGGAAATCTATAAAGCTGTTCTGCCGCAAGGCGGCGAGCGTTCCGATCAGCACACCGCCGATCAGCGCAAAGAGCAGGGCGTAGGTACCAAGCTGGACCGAATAGGGAAGTCCCTTGCCGATGAGTTCAGCAATGGTGTTGTCCTTGTAGATGTAGCTTGGTCCAAAATCGCCAGTCACTGCATTCTTCAGGTACTGGAGGTACTGGTTCCACAGCGGCTGGTCGAGATGGTAGGCCCGCATCAGGTTTTCCATCGTCGCCGGCGGCAAGGGTCGTTCAAGGTTGAACGGTCCGCCGGGCGCAAAGCGCATGAGGAAAAACGAAATCGTGACGACAATGAACAGTGTCGGCACGGCACTCGCCAGTCGGCGAAGGACGAAATGAAACATCGAGTAAGTCTCTTCTTCTTGTCGGAACAGTTTCAAGAATGAGCTTGTGTTTCTCTCAACTTGAAGACTGCATCATCCCGTTGCACGGCGCAAATGGTTCTGCTCCGCCGACCCTTTGGAATCACCGGTTTAAAAGCTTAGAACTGATGGTTGCTGTCGGAACGTGGCGCATTGCGAGCCGAGCAAACGAACGGCGCGCAACCCGGCAGGCCGGGCTGCGCGCGTGATGCTATTCGACGCTCAGATACTTGCTCAGATGTTCATTGTTGGCGTTGTCACCCCAACCTTTCACCTTGTTGGCGACGAGCCAGAGGTTGGCGTCGTTCATCAAAGGTGCGACTGGCTGATCGCGCATGATCAGCGCTTCGGCCTCGTGCAGGATCTTGGAGCGGGCTGCGGGATCGCGCTCCTCATATGACTTCTTCATCAACGCATCAAAGTCCGGGTTCTCATAGTGCCCGTAATTGAAGGTCTTGTTGGTGCTGACGTTGAGGTTGAGGAAGTTTTCGGCGTCGGCATAGTCCGCGGTCCAGCCGGCACGCGCGACATTGAACTTGCCGCCTTCCTGCAGATAGGCGTAATGCGACGAAATATCGAGATTCATCAGCGTTACATTGGCACCGAAGGTCTTCTTCCACATGTCGGCGACAGCGGTGGCAACCTTCTGGTGGTTCGGGTTCGTGTTGTAGCGGATCTCAATATTGAGCGGCTTGCCGCCCTCGCCGTAACCGGCTTCCTTCATCAGCTCGATGGCCTTGTCCTCGCGGTCAAGCTGCGAAAGGTCGGCAAAGTCGGCCTTGGAGGGCTCGCCGTAATTCTCGAGGCCCGGAGGGACCAGCGAATAGACCGGAATCTTGGTGCCGTCGTAAATATCCTTGGCAAGGAAGTCTCGGTCGACAGCCATCGACAATGCGCGGCGCACGCGCACATCGTTGAAGGGTTCCGTGCGCGTATCGAATGGATAGTAGTAGGTCGCGGCAGCAGGCGTCACATGGACCTGCTTCGGATTGGCGTCACGCAGGCGTTTGATCTGATCCGACGAGAAATTGTAGACCAGATCGAGTTCACCGGCCTCGTAGCGGCGCAGGCCCGCGGCCTGATCCTCGAGCGGGTAGAAGATGACCTTGTCGAGCTTGACGTTCGCCGCATCCCAGTAGTGCTCGTTCTTGACGACCGTCAGGTGATCGTTTGGAACGTGCTCCACGAGCTTGAACGCACCGTTGCCGACGAGCTTGCCCGGCTTGACGAAATCGACGCCGTTCTTGTCGAAGCTTGCCTTGTTGACCGGCAGCGCCGACTGGTGTGACAGGAGTTCGATGAAGAATGGCGTCGGCCGCTCCAGCGTGATTTCGAGCGTCTTGTCGTTCACCGCCTTCATGCCGAGCTGGTCAACCGGCATTTTGCCCTTGTTGATCGCTTCGGCGTTCTTGATGGGATAAAGGATGTTGGCATAGCCGGCAGCCGTTTTCGGGTCTTCCTCGCGCTGCATCGAGAAGATGAAGTCTTGTGCAACGACCGGCGAGCCATCGGACCACTTGGCGTTCTCACGCAGCTTGAACGTATAGACCAGGCCATCATCGGATACGGTCCAGCTCTCGGCAACGCCCGGGACAATCTTGCCGTTGGCGTCGTAGATTGTCAGGCCTTCGTAGAGATCCTTTAAGATGAAGGCTTCGATGTCGATGGAAGTCTGCGACTGATCGAGGGTCTGCGGCTCACCGCTGTTGCCACGATGCAGCACTGCTTCGGCAAGCGCGGGGCTAGCCGCCAGCATGAGCGATCCAAGCAGCACGGCCGCGCGGATGTTGAATTTCATAAAGGTCATTTTTCTTTTCCTTCCCCTCTGAGAGAATTGCGAAGGCATGAACAAATGACAAAATTTTCCCAAACGCAAGGAGGGTATAATGCTTTCGTTGTAATATTTTCGCCGCATCGGGCTTACGAACACGTCAAAAAATTGTTGCACCATATGGACCAGATGGCCATTTGGCGGCGTTTTTCCCCGCAAATGCGGCAAATTCTGGCCAGGGCAAAACAAGCATCGATTGTGTGGAAAAACCGTGGTTCGGCTCTCCAATCCGGGGGCAAGGGCTCTTCAGGCGCGCTTCGATGCGACTTTCGCCGCCCGCGAATTGCGCATCGAGAACGACAAAGAAGAAGCAAAAGGTCAGCTGACCTCCGCGGGCCGGGCAATGCCGGCGCCGGCGCTACCTTCCGTTGGTCTGAATTGTCCGGTGTGACGTATACTCTTGGCTCGTGAGTCGTTCGCTCCCCTTGAGCGATACCCGGCGCACAAGCTGGAAAGAGGTTGGGATTACATGTCGGCAGTTGTCATTCTCATCGTTGCGACACTTGCCATGTCCGCACTCATGGCGCTGGCCTGGCTCGTGCAGCGGGCAAGCGCGCATGACGGGTGGGCGGACGTCTTCTGGTCGTTCGGGGTCGGCGCGGTTGGCGCTCTTGCCGTGCTCGCGTCGAGCGCTATGGCCTCCCCTGCCCGCCAATTCCTGGTCGTGATCCTTCTTGCTCTCTGGTCGCTGCGGCTCGGCGCACACCTTTTGTGCAGGACGCTGAACAGCAGCAACGACCCGCGCTATGCCAGGCTGCGGATGGAATGGGGGCCGCTTGCCGCCTCGCGCATGTTCTTCTTCCTGCAAAGCCAGGCTTTCGCCGGTGCGATGCTCGTGATCTGCGTCTATATCGCAGCTGCTCGCCCCGACGCTGAGCTCGAATTTCCGGACTACCTTGGCGCGTTGATCATGCTCGTTGCGCTCACAGGCGAAGGTATTGCCGATTGGCAGCTCAAGCGCTTTGGCAAGGACCCTGCCAACCACGGCAAGATTTGTGATGTCGGTCTGTGGTCGTGGTCGCGTCACCCCAACTATTTTTTCGAGTGGCTCTGCTGGACGTCCTATGTTTTCATCGGCGCCGATTTCGATGGTGACTACACCCATGGCTGGCTGACACTGGTCGCGCCGGTGTTGATGTATGTGCTTCTGCGGCACATTTCCGGCGTGCCGCCGCTTGAGGAACACATGCTGACAACGCGCGGCAATGCCTTTCGCCAGTATCAGCGGCGCACCAGCACCTTCTTCCCGCGGCCGCCGCGATAAGGTCAATCAGTCGACCGGTTCAAAATCCCGTAGCAGCGCTTCAAGTGTTTCGAGCCGGTCTGCCTCGATCGGCGGCTTGTCCCAGCGCAGGCGCGAAATGCGGGGAAAGCGCATTGCTACCCCGGACTTGTGGCGTTTCGAACGATTGAGCCCTTCGAAGGCGACCTCGAGGACAAGACCATGTTCGGGCTCGGCGCGCACTGACCGCACCGGGCCGAAACGCTCGGTTGTGTTGTTGCGCACATAGGCATCAAGCTGCTTCAATTCATCGTCCGTGAAACCGAAATAGGCCTTGCCGACCGGAACGAGGTGCGGCTCCGTCTCCGGCCCCGTCCATACGGCGAACGTATAATCCGAGTAATAGCTCGATCGCTTGCCATGGCCGCGCTGGGCGTAGACGAGCACGGCATCGATGGTGAACGGATCGCGTTTCCACTTGAACCATGGTCCCTTTGGCCGGCCCGGCACATAAGCGGATGAGCGCTGCTTGAGCATCAGGCCCTCGATCACCGGATGCGGCGGGTTGCGGCGCAGCTCGACGAGGTCCTCAAATGTGCCATAGGCAATGATGGGCGACAGATCGAAGCGGGTCGGCTCGAGCGTCTTCACGAACGCTTCAAGCCGCCCGCGCCGCTCGGCAAACGGCAAGGCGCGCACGTCGTCAACGCCATCGAAAAGAATGTCATATACCCGTACGAAAGCTGGGTGGCTCGCCAATTGCTTCGCCGAAACGGTCTTGCGGTTCAGCCTTTGCTGAAGGTCGCCGAAGGCGCCGATCTCGATGCCACTTGCAGCACTGCGACCGACAAGCAGTTCACCGTCGAGCGCGCCTTCGAAGGTCATGGCGTCGGCAATATCGGGGAAGGCGTTTGAAATGTCATCGCCAGTGCGCGAATAGATCCGTCGTTGCCCGCCTTGCGCGGCAAGTTGCACCCGGATCCCGTCCCACTTCCACTCGGCGGCATAGTCTTCAGCATTGATCCTTCCATAATCGGCCACCTCGAGAGGGGTTGAGAGCATGACCGGGCGGAAGGGCGCCGCGGCGAGGCTTTGCGGCTTGTCGGCTGCATTTTCGAGCCAGGCAAACAGGGCCTCATAGGGCGGCTTCAAGCCGTGCCAAAGCTCTTCGATTTCCACCACGTCCACATCGCCAAACTGTGCCAGCGCCTGCTTGGCAAGGCGCGCCGACACGCCCATGCGCAGTCCGCCTGTGGCAAGCTTGATCAGGGCGTAGCGTGCCGAAGCATCAAGCTGGTCGAGCCAGCGCTCGACCAGGCGCAGGGCGTCGCTGCGTGAAGCCAGCGCCAGGGATTGAACGACATCGCCGAGCGAGGGCGCTGCATTGGCGCGCACTGGCTCATCAGCCGACCAGACCAGCGAAATGGTCTCGGCGAGGTCACCAACATAGTCGTAAGAATAGGCAAAGAGTTGCGCATCGATGCGCTCGGTGACAAGGGCGCGCAGCATGGCAGGCTTGACGTTGGCGATATCGAGGTCGCCGGTGATGGCCGCGAGCGCCAGACCGCGATGCGGATCAGGCGTCACGCGGAAATAGTCGACGAGCAGCGTGATCTTGCCATTGCGTGCCGGGGTCAGGACAAGCCGGTCAAGGAGTGCCGCAAACTCTTCCATCAGTCACCCTCGTCCTCATAGCCGACGAGATGCAAGGGCCGCGCGGCGATGTTGGTAAGCTCGCACCAGCGCACCAGGGCCTCCTCGCGGCCGTGGGTGACCCAGACCTGTTGCGGCCCGAGTTCAGTAATGGTCTGGGTGAGCTCGTCCCAGTCGCAATGGTCCGACAGAATGAGCGGCAGTTCGATACCCTGTTGGCGCGCCCGCTGGCGAATGCGCATCCAGCCCGAGGCAAAGCACGAGACGGGGTCGGGAAAGCGCCGCGCCCAGCGGTCGAGAAACGCCGATGGCGGACCGACAATGATGCTGCCGGCAAAATCGGTCGTATTGTCTTCGACCGTTGCGGGAGCAAGCTTGCCGAGGTCGATGCCCTGTGACTGATAGTAATCGCACAGCTTTGCCAGTGCACCGTGAATGTAGATGGTCCGGTCGTAACCGGCCTCGCGCATCATGCGAATGACGCGCTGCGCCTTGCCGAGGGCATAGGCGCCGACGAGGTGCGAGCGCTCCGGAAACTGTTCGACGGATTTCAGAAGCTTGGCGATCTCATCGCGGCTGTCTGGATGGCGAAAGACCGGCAGGGCGAAGGTGGCCTCGGTAATGAAGACATCGCAGGCGATGGGTTCGAAACCAAGGCAGGTCGGGTCCGGGCGCCGTTTGTAGTCGCCCGAGGCGACGATGCGCATCCCGTCCTTTTCAACAGCGATCTGGGCAGAACCGAGCACATGGCCCGCCGGGTGGAAGCTGACCGCCACCCCCCCGATATGAGTGGTGGTGCAAGGTTCCGCCGCCTGCGTTGCGCCGGCAAAACCCGCGCCGTAGCGAAGCCCCATGATATCGAGTGTCTGCCGGGTCGCCATGACCTTTGCATGTCCTGAACGGGCGTGGTCCGCATGCCCGTGGGTAATCAGTGCACGCTCGACCGGACGCACCGGATCGATGTAGAAATCACCGGCCGGCGAATAAAGGCCAAGAGGCGTCGAACACAGGAGCGCTTCCGGGCGAGCTAGCATCGATATCTGCTCCGAGGGGGTGAATATACCATCGATTCCATTCGATTTGGTTTAAGTCACTGCGACAACGAACATAGGGCGCATTTGGCTCCGCGCAATGCTGACAAAGAGAACTTGGCGCATTGAACCCATGCCACTACATTTGCCGCAGTGAGCACCCGCAACGCCCCCATCGCCGCAATCGGCGCACCGCTATTGCCGCCCGCCTTCCTGCACTGGTTCCAGTCGAAGGGGTGGTCACCACGCGCCCATCAGCTTGAACTCCTGCAGGAGGCGCAGGCAGGCAACTCCACCCTCCTCATTGCCCCGACCGGCGCCGGCAAGACGCTTGCAGGTTTCCTGCCAGCGCTTGTCGACCTTTGCGCTCGCGGCAAGCACAATGCGAAAAAAAGAGGCGTTCATACGCTCTATATTTCGCCGCTCAAGGCACTTGCCGTCGATATCCACCGCAATCTTGAAAAGCCGATCGAAGAGATCGACCTAGGTATCTCGCTGGAGACCCGCACCGGCGATACGCCTGCTTATAAGCGTCAGAGGCAAAAACTGGCGCCGCCCGACATACTTTTGACGACGCCGGAACAATTGGCGCTGCTCATAGCCAACGGGGACGCCGCACGGTTTTTCGAGGATCTGCGTTACGTTATCTTCGACGAGCTTCACTCGCTGGTAACCTCGAAACGCGGTCATCTGCTTTCGCTTGGCTTGGCGCGCTTACGCCTACTGCAGCCGGGCCTGCAAACGATCGGGCTTTCCGCGACCGTCGCTGATCCTGACGCACTGCGGCGCTGGCTGTTGCCACAGACAGAACGCGCGCCCATGGCAAGCCTCGTGACGGTCGAGGGTGGCGCAAAACCGCATATCACCATCCTCGACACCGAAGACCATGTGCCCTGGGCCGGACATTCGGCAATCTACGCCATTGCCGGCATCTATGACGCGATCAAGGCGCACGGGACAACGCTGATCTTTGTCAATACCCGCAGCCAGGCCGAGCGGCTGTTCCATGATCTTTGGATGGCGAACGAGGACAACATGCCCATCGCCCTGCATCATGGCTCGCTCGACGTCAGCAAGCGCCGCAAGGTCGAGCAGGCAATGGCCGCCAATGCCCTGAGGGCCGTGGTTGCCACCTCGACCCTCGACCTCGGCATCGACTGGGGCGATGTCGATCTCGTCATTCATGTTGGCGCCCCGAAGGGCGCAAGCCGCCTTGCCCAGCGCATCGGGCGCTCGAACCACCGCATGGACGAGCCGTCGCGCGCCATCCTCGTCCCTGCCAACCGATTTGAGGTCATGGAATGCCAGGCTGCGCTCGATGCCAATTATATCGGAGCGCAGGATACCCCGCCGCTCGGTGATGGTTCGCTCGACGTGCTGGCGCAGCACGTCCTCGGCATGGCCTGCGCCAAGCCGTTTCGCGCCGACGATCTTTATGCCGAGGTGATCACGGCCCTGCCCTATGCAAACCTGCCGCGCCTGACATTCGACCGGATCGTCGAATTTGTCGCGACGGGCGGCTATGCGCTGAAGAGTTACGAGCGCTTCGCCAAAATCAGGCAGACCATCGACGGCACATGGCGCGTCACGCATCCGCGTTTTGCCCAGCAATACCGGCTCAATGTCGGCACGATCATCGAAGCTCCGTCGCTTAACGTCAGGCTCATCCGGCAGCGGGGTAAGGGTCTCGCCGTTCGTGGCGGGCCGGTTCTTGGCAAGGTGGAGGAATATTTCATTGAAGCTCTGGCGCCGGGCGATACGTTCTTCTTTTCCGGGCGCGTGCTGCGCTTCGAGGGCATTCGCGAGAATGAGTGTCTCGTCTCGAAGGCCGATGGTTTCGATGCGAAAATCCCCGCTTACGCCGGCGGAAAGTTTCCCCTTACCACCTATCTTGCCGATCAGGTGCGGGCAATGCTGGCCGACCCGAAGCGCTGGGGTGCACTGCCGGATCAGGTAAGCGACTGGCTGCGCATCCAGAAGGACCGATCGATCATTCCGCAACCTGGCAGCCTGCTCGTCGAGACGTTCCCGCGCGGCGATCGCTCCTATCTCGTGACCTATCCCTTCGAAGGCAGACTGGCGCATCAGACGCTCGGCATGTTGCTGACCCGCCGTCTCGAACGTGCCAAGGCGCGCCCGCTCGGCTTTGTCGCGACGGACTATGCGCTCACCGTCTGGGGGCTGCGCGACATGGGCCGCATGTTCAGAAAGGGCGAATTGCCTCTGTCCGAGCTCTTCGACGAGGACATGCTGGGAGACGATCTTGAAGCCTGGCTCGCGGAAAGCTGGATGCTGAAGCGGACTTTCCGCAACTGCGCGCTGATTTCAGGGCTCGTCGAGAAGCGTCACCCCGGTCAGGAGAAGACCGGGCGGCAGGTGACGGTCTCGACCGATCTAATCTACGATGTCCTGCGCGAACACGAACCGGATCACATCCTGATCCAGGCGACACGGGCTGATGCGGCCACCGGTCTTCTCGACATATCCCGTCTTGCGGATATGCTGGGGCGAATCAAAGGCAATATCATCCATAAGGACCTTGATCGAATCTCGCCCCTGGCCGTTCCCGTCATGATGGAAATCGGCAAGGAACGCGTGCCGGGCGAGGCGCATGAAAGGCTCCTCGAAGAGATTGCCGACGAGCTCAGCCGCGAGATGGAACGCAAGTGAACCTGGCATTAAAGACAACGAAGACGGCACTGCATGGCTCGGCCCAGATTGTGGTTGCAGGACACGCCGCCATTGGCGATCCATCGGGCGCGCTTTACCTTGAAGATGATCGCATCCTGATCGTCTCGGATCTGCACTTCGAGAAAGGATCATCGTTTGCGCGTCGCGGCATGATGCTGCCGCCTTATGATACGGCCTCGACGCTGGCGGCGCTCGCCAAGGTGATCGCGCGCTATGACCCTGCCTGCGTCATCAGCCTCGGTGACAGTTTCCATGATGGCCAGGCGGCGGGGCGCCTGCCGGCGATCTATGCGGCGCAGCTCGGCGCGCTGATGGCGGGCCGCGAATGGATCTGGATCACCGGCAACCATGATCCTGAGCATCCGGCCGACCTGCCGGGCGAAACCTTCACCGAGCTTGCGTTCGCCAATCTCGTTTTCCGGCACGAACCCTCGAAATTTGCCTGCCGCGGCGAAATCGCCGGGCACCTGCACCCCGCCGCAAAGGTGGTGCGCCGCGGCCAGTCGGTGCAGCGGCGCTGCTTCGTCAGCGATCATTCGCGACTGATCATGCCGGCATTCGGCGCCTATACGGGCGGAATGAACATATTGAGCCGTGCCTTCCACGGCCTCTTTGATACCCATGCCATGACCGCCTATATGCTCGGCCATGCCCGGGTCTACGCGATGGTGGGCAAGGCGCTTTATCTTTGATCAAAAACTCAAATCGGCAGCCGCCCATCTTCCTTGAGCGTGTCGAGCACGATGGCGGTTTTGACATTCTGCACCGATTCATGCGGTAGCAGAACCTCGTTGACGAAGGCCGACAGCGCTCGCAAATCAGGCGTCACTACCTTGATGAAATAGTCCATCTCGCCCGTCAGGGCATGGGCCTCCATCACCTGGGGCAATTTCGAAATCAGCTCGGAAAAGCGTCGCGCATTGTCGCGGTTGTGCGTCGCTAGCGTTACCGAGATGATGTTGACGATGCCGAGACCAAGTTTTTCGCGGTCGATCTCCGCGCGATAGCCGCGAATATATCCTTCTGCCTCCAGCCGCGACCGGCGCCGCGAACATTGCGAGGGCGAAAGATTGATCTTCTCCGAAAGTTCGTTGTTGGTCAGCCGCCCATCTTCCTGGAGGCTGACCAGTATCTTGCGATCAAAGGCGTCAATTTGCTCCATTTATGCGCACTCCACGAGTCAAATGCATGAAACGTGCAAAATGTAAGGGAGGCTGGCATTGAAATGCAAGCACTGTGCAGCAAATTTGCGCGATAATGTATCAACTCATGGAGGATAGTATGGGACCGTTTCCGCACGATGCACCGAAGGCAGAGATCAGCAAGGCAAATCCCGCCGGCACCGACGGTTTCGAGTTCGTTGAATTTTCTCATCCAGAGCCGGAGAAGCTTGAGGAACTGTTCGCGCGAATGGGGTATGTTCCCGTAGCTCGCCACGTGACGAAGAACATTTCCGTTTGGCGGCAGGGCGATATCAACTACATCCTCAATGCAGAGCCAGACTCTCACGCGACGAAATTTGTCGAAATGCACGGCCCTTGCGCACCTTCCATGGCTTGGCGTGTTGTGGATGCCAAGCACGCCTTCAACCATGCGGTTGCAAAAGGCGCAACGCCCTATGAGGGCAAGGACAAGGCGCTTGATGTACCCGCCGTTGTCGGGATTGGCGGCTCATTGCTGTATTTTATCGAGACCTATGGTGAGCGCGGTTCGGCCTACGACGCCGAATTCGAATGGCTTGGCGAGCGCGATCCGAAGCCCGAAGGCGTTGGTTTTTATTATCTCGACCATCTGACCCACAATGTCTATCGCGGCAACATGGATAAGTGGTGGGCGTTCTACCGCGAACTCTTCGGATTCAAGCAAATCCACTTCTTTGATATCGCCGGCAAACTGACGGGCCTCGTTTCCCGCGCGATCACCTCGCCCTGCGGAAAAATCCGCATCCCGCTCAATGAGTCGACGGACGACAAGAGCCAGATCGAGGAATATCTGCGCAAGTATAAAGGCGAAGGCATCCAGCACATCGCGGTCGGCACCGAGGCGATCTATGATGCCACCGACAAGCTTGCCTTGAACGGCCTCAAGTTCATGCCTGGCCCGCCCGAAACCTATTATGAGAAATCGCATGAGCGCGTGCAGGGACATGACGAGCCAATCGACCGCATGAAAATGCATGGCATTCTCATCGATGGCGAAGGTGTGGTCGACGGGGGCACGACGAAGATCCTCCTGCAAATCTTCTCGAAGACCGTGATCGGGCCCATCTTCTTCGAATTCATCCAACGCAAGGGCGACGAGGGCTTCGGGGAAGGCAACTTCCGTGCCTTGTTCGAGTCGATCGAGGAAGACCAGATTCGTCGCGGCGTCATCAAGATCGAGGCGGCGGAATAACGAAGCGGCTCCTCTGCCCTTTGCAATGAACTCACTTATGACCTAAATTCTGGTCATAAGGAGTAACCGCGAACATTTCAATTGCAGAGGCCAAGGCCAAATTTTCTGAACTCGTCGCCCGCGCCCAATCGGGCGAGGAGATCGTATTGACGCGCCACGGCAAAGCCGTTGCTACAATCTCACCTCTGACCAACAGTAACGTCAAACCTGGAAGCCTCATCGGCTCGCTGAGGGGACGTGTCCATATACGGGATGACTTCGATGACCTTGGTCCGGAATGGGACGAATATACCACGTGACCCGCCCTACCTATCTCCTTGACACGCATATACTTCTCTTGGCTGTCGCCGATGACGCTCGACTGTCGGCAAAGCAAAGAGTGATCATCCAGGAGGGAGCAGGCCTGATTGTCAGCGCGGTGTCGATATGGGAGATTGCTTTTAAGCGCGCCTTGGGCAAACTCGTTCTCGATGGGGACATCGTTGAGACGGTGAAGGCCCACAATATCCCTTTTCTGGCCGTCAACGAGCACCATGCTGCACGTACGCAGCTACTCAGCGATCATCATCGTGATCCCTTCGATCGCCTGCTCATCGCACAAGCGCAGATCGAGAATCTTACGATTGTGACGTCCGACATCGCTTTCGGTCAGTATGATGTGGCGGTGATCTAGTTCGGCGGGCTACGCCTGCGGTTTCACCCGGTCTGGATGGGCCGCGGCAAAGGCATCGATCGCCTCGCAGTGTGCGGCAATCGTGTTTACGCGTCTGAGCTCCCCGATTGCAGCACCCCAGCGCCTCGCATTATAGATTTGTGGCACAAGGCAGAAATCCGCCATCGACGGCGTATTACCATGGCAAAAAAGTCCAGTATTCGGATGATCGAGCATGGCCTCGAACGCGGCGAGACCTTCGGCAATGAACTTTCGCATCCATGCACTGCGCGTCTCGTCCCCGCCACCGACGAGGTGTGCAACATGCGTTATGACGCCCATGTTGCACACGGGATGGATCTCCATGGCGATCGCATAGGAAAGGGCGCGAACCCGCTGACGGCCGATGGGATCGGGTGGCAGAAAGCCCGCGTGGGGGTAGCTTTCGCCAAGATACTCGATGATGGACAGCGACTGGGTCATCATATGCCCGTTGATCGCAAGCGTTGGCACCAGACCCTGCGGATTGCGGCAGAGATGGTCAAGAGCCTTATGTTCCTGGGCCAGAAGGTCGACAGGCACCGTGTCATATTCGAGCCCGAGCAGATTGAGTGCAATGCGGACCCGGTAGCTCGCTGACGAGCGCCAGTAATCGTACAGGATAGCTTTAGCCCCCATAGTGGGTCACCTGCTGCTCGATCGCGCCGAAGATCGAATGGCCATATGCATCCTTCATCTCGATGCGGACGGTGTCACCAAAGCGCATGAACGGCGTCTGCGGAGTACCGGTGGCAATTGTCTCGATCATGCGAATCTCGGCAATGCAGGAGTAACCGGCGCCATCCTCTTCGATGGGTTTTCCCGGGCCACCGTCAAGTTTGTTCGACACCGTGCCGGATCCGATGATTGTTCCGGCGCAAAGCGGCCGTGTCTTGGCAGCATGGGCAATCAATGTCGGAAAATCGAATGTCATGTCGATGCCGGCATTGGCGCGGCCAAAAGGCCTGCCGTTGAGGTCCACCCAAAGTGGAAGGTGCACCTTGCCGCCATCCCACGCTTTGCCGAGTTCATCTGGCGTTACTGCCACGGGCGAGAAAGCCGACGACGGCTTTGACTGATAGAAGCCAAAACCCTTTGCGAGTTCGTCCGGAATAAGGTTGCGCAGGCTGACATCGTTGACCAGCATGATGAGGCGGATCGCATCGCACGCTTCAGCCACACCAGCGCCCATCGGCAAATCGTCGACGATGACCGCAACCTCGCCCTCCACGTCGATACCATAGGCCTCATCAGCCATGCGGATCGGTTCGCGCGGCGCAAGGAAACTGTCCGAACCGCCCTGATAGATCAACGGATCGGTCCAGAAGCTCTCCGGCATTGGCGCATTTCGCGCCTTGCGCACCAGTTCGACATGATTGACGTAGGCTGAACCGTCCGCCCATTGGTAGGCCCTTGGCAGGGGCGACAATGCATCATGTTCGTGGAAGCGCTCAACGGGAACTGCGCCGAGTTCCAGGCTGGATGCTAGCGCCTGCAGATGCGGCGCGATGCGAGACCAGTCATCAAGAGCGGACTGAAGCGTTGGCGCCAGGAACGAGGCATCGGTGTAGTGGGTGAGATCCTTCGACACGATGACGAGCTTGCCGTCGCGCGTACCATCGTTGAGAGAAGCGACCTTCATTTACTTCATTACCTCCTCTGACCAGTCTCCCTCGGGGGTCCCATCGAACCGCTTGCGCAAGCCGCTCCAACAGTCGGCATAGTTTTCCTGCAGGTATGGCGCGTCAGCTGCAAAGCGGGTGAGGTGCTGGGGAAAACGCGTCTCGAACATGAACGCCAGCGTGTTCTCCAGCCGCTGTGGCTTGAGTTCCGTTGTCGATGCCTTGTTAAATCCCTTCGTGTCGGGTCCATGCGGCAGCATCATGTTGTGCAGGCTCACACCGCCCGGCACGAATCCCTCCTCCTTGGCGTCATATTGACCATACACCAGCCCCATGAATTCGGACATGATGTTGCGATGATACCAGGGCGGGCGAAAACTGTGTTCGGCGACCAACCAGCGCGGTGGGAAGATGACAAAATCGACATTGGCGGTCCCCTGCTCACCTGAGGGGGCGGTCAGCACGGTGAAAATCGACGGATCGGGGTGATCGAACAAGATAGCGCCTACCGGAGAAAATGTGCGCAAATCGTACTTGTAAGGCGCATAGTTGCCGTGCCAGGCGATAACGTCCAGCGGTGAGTGATCGAGAGTGGTTTGGTAAAACTTCCCGCACCATTTCACATGAAGTCGGCAGGGTACTTCCTTGTCCTCGAAGGCGGCAACCGGCGTTTTGAAATCGCGCGGATTGGCGAGGCAATTGGCCCCGATCGGACCGCGATCCGGCAGGGCGAATTTCGCACCATAATTCTCGCAAATGTACCCCCTCGCCTCGCCGTCAGGGGCCGAGACCTTGATCATCATGCCCCGGGGGATGACACAGACTTCCGATGGCTCGATCTCGATAATGCCCATTTCGGTGAAGATGTTGAGCTTGCCCTTTTCGGGCAACAGCAGCATCTCGCCATCGGCGTTGAAGAAGTAGTCGTCCTCCATGTCGCGGTTGAAGGCATAGATATGCGCTGCCATGCCAATCTGACCGTGGACGTCGCCTGCGGTTGTCATGGTGCGGATGCCATCAATGAAATTCACCGGTTCGGTCGGCATTGGCGCCGGATCCCAGCGCAACTGCCCGATCGGCAGTTCATGGTCGTCGAGATTGGGTGCGGTTTTCCAATGCTCGCGTTTGACCGGTGAAAAACGCCCACTGTGTTTGACCGACGGGCGGATGCGATAAAGCCACGATCTCTCGTTTGTGCCCCGCGGCGCCGTAAAGGGGGAGCCCGACAGTTGCTCGGCATAGAGCCCATAGGCGCAACGCTGCGGCGAATTCTGTCCCTGTGGCAAGGCGCCTGGAAGCGATTCCGTCTCGAAGTCATTGCCGAAGCCCGGCATATAATGAAGAGCCATGATCGATCCTCCTGCCAATTTAGTTGCAATTGTGACGATCTATTTTGTAACTATCAACACAGTCGTGCCAAGCACCGAAAAAATTCTCCAAATAACGGCGCGTCGGGTGGCCGGATGAATTGCGTTCGGGATTTGAAGCACGTACCTTTCTTTCAGCCGATGCCGCGATCACGTTACGGACCCCGCCATAGTCGACGGCTCCGCTCCGCCTGACACTACCAAAGGTCCCGTGTGTGAAGACGATGGCGTCGACGCTTTCAGCAGCAGCCAGCATTGCAGAGCGCAGCAAGTCACCGACGACGACATTGACCCCGGGCGCCGGCTAAGACTTCTCGGGGCTTGGCCACGGCGAAGCGCCCGATTGATAACGTGACGGACAATGCTGCCAGTCGCACCGATTACAGGGACGTTGCGAACAGGTTCGCCCATCAACGCGTCTCATCGGTGATTCTTCATTTTTTTGAAGTGCCCCAGAAGCGGACGGCATCGTCGATCCATCCCTCGGCGCTCGTGCCGACACCGGATCCGAAGCCATGACCCAGCCCGTTATAGACGTGATATTCGACCACGGCCCCACCCTTGCGTAGGGCTGAAACACGGCGCTCCATAGCGGACGGAGGTGCGATACCATCCCGTTCTCCGACAACCGCGTATGTATTGGGTTCGTCATCCGAGAAATCAGAATGGGCGGTATAAGCCATGACGACTACCTCTGGCCTTGGGAGGCTGACGCCTCCGAATGCTGCGACACCGTGAGAGCCGATTGCGGCGGCCATTCTTGCACCCGCTGAGCTACCCCACAGCGAATAGTTTTCCGTACCAACTCTCAGACTTTCCGCATTTCGGAAAACATAGGAGACGGCGGCAGCAAGGTCCTCCGTCGCGAGCTTCCCGCCCATGCCGACCCGATACTTCAACACAAAGGCGTTGTAACCTTTGCTGCTGATCTCCTCGGCATAGGGAAAACCTTCGTGAACCGAACCGACATAGGAGAAGCCACCACCGGGTGAGATGATGGCGAATGGTGCGCCAGGCTTGCCGCGGAAGAAGAACAGCCCGGTTTTCTCTTTGTCCGGTCGCGCTCGCATTTGCGCCTTATCATAGATATTATAAAATACCTGGTTGCCGCTTGTGACGTCATCGATCATTCGATTCAATCCGCTGACGACGACACCGGGATCGACGTTAGTGTGATACGGCAGGAGCGAATCGATCGCGCTTAAGGGCAGAGTTTCGTCATATGCGCGATCATCCCAAGGCAATGTCAGATGACCAAAGCCAGCGAGGGCCGGATGGTTCAGCACACGGCCTATAGTGCTGTCAGGGGCCAGTCGACCCTGCGGGCCGTCGGTTCGCTGGTTTTCTGCGATTCCGCCGCGCGCGCGATCCCCCAACAGCTTGTCATTTTCCTCAGTCTCCACGCAGGAGGGTATCAGGAGCAGCATTGCCAGACTTATGGAGTGAAGTAAAAAGGTACCCATGGATCGCCCTCCAGATGGATTGCCGCCTTATCCGGGCTGAAGACAAGCGGAGGTGGAATACTGGCGGATGTGTCGGTGTTCACGAAGCGCCGATGCAGTCGAAGTTGCGCGCGCGAATATCGACTCTACGTTCGTTAGTGCCCCGTCATCTTCAACACGGCTTCGGGCAGTCGCGCACCCTGTACCTCGATCTTCGAGGACTCGGCCTGGATCTCAGCAAAATCGTCAGCAGACAATTCCAGGTCGACTGCGCCGAGGTTTTCCTCGAGGCGGTGCAGCTTGGTCGTTCCCGGAATCGGAACGATCCAGGGTTTCTGGGCCAATAACCACGCAAGCGCCACCTGCGCCGGCGTCGCGCCGTTGCGATCGGCGACTGCCTTGATTATCCGCACCAGCCTCATATTGGCCTTGCGGGCCTCCACCGAGAAGCGAGGAACCGAATTGCGGAAATCGTCCTTGTCAAATTTTGTATTCTCATCAATTTTCCCTGTCAGAAACCCTGCACCCAGCGGACTGAACGGAACGAATCCGATGCCGAGTTCTTCGAGAGTGGCAAGAAGCTCCGCCTCCGGTCCACGCCAGAACAGCGAGTATTCACTTTGGACCGCCGTGACAGGCTGGACGGAATGCGCCCTGCGGATTGTTTGGACGCCAGCCTCGGACAGGCCGAAATGCTTGACCTTACCCGCGGCGATGAGATCCTTCACGGCACCGGCAACATCTTCGATTGGCACGTTGAGATCGACGCGATGCTGGTAGAACAGGTCGATGCAATCAGTTCGCAAGCGCTTAAGGCAGGCATCCGCCACAGCCTTGATACGTGCTGGACGACTATTGGTTCCGCCGTAGCGCTCACCAGTCTCGAGATTGATGTCGAAGCCGAACTTGGTGGCAAGGACGATCTCGCTACGGATGGGCTGAAGCGCCTCGCCGACTAGCTCCTCATTGGCGAACGGTCCGTAAGCTTCGGCAGTGTCGAAAAGCGTGACACCGCGGTCGTGTGCCTCCCGGATGAGCTGGATCATCTCACTTTTCGTGCCGCCGGGGCCATAGACCGCCGTCATGCCCATACATCCGAGGCCAAGGGCTGAGACCTCAAGATTATTTGCTAAGTTACGTTGTTTCATTGTTATTCTCCGACCCGCTAACAGAGTGCTGCACTCGGTGATTGCTGTTGTCGAAATTATAGGATCGTCAAAACAGGATGATTAGGCGTTATAATCGGCATGGACATATAAGGCCTACTAATTAATTTCGAGGCGTTGTTCCTTTAAGTTGAGCCAAAAAATCGGGATCCTTAAACGTGAACAGTTCCATAGGCTGCTTACGATTTCGGATAGCCACAGTTCCCAGCGACGTGACAATGCCGCGTAAACTTTTTGCGCTCTCAATTGTGGTTCCGCTGATCAGGCATCTGGTGCCAGTCTCTTTGTTAAGAGCCTCCAGCCTCTGCGACAAGTTTACGGCATCTCCGTAAACGGTATAGGTCTGGCGACCCGGGCTCCCTACTGTGCCGCCCGCCACAGGGCCGGTAGCAATGCCAATTCGGACATGGATCGTCACACCGTGGAACTGCTTTCCATTCACTTGCTCAAGAACGAGCCGGGAGGCCTCGATGGCGCGGGCCGCGTGATCATCAAGCGAAACAGGAGCGTTGAATGATGCGATGACGGCATCGCCCACATAGCTGATTACGATCCCACCCTGATGTTCTACGATGCCGGATATTGCTGTGAAGAGTTCGGTAAGAAGCGGTACGAGTTTCGAAGGTGGCATACTTTCCGCAATGCTGGTAAAGCCTTCGATGTCGGCGAAGAGCACTGTCGCCTGTCTGGTTTGCGGGGCGAGATGACCTTCATCGAGCAGCTCCTCGACCACAGACGCCGGCACATATTGCCCGAATAGGCCTTGAACCCGCCTTCTCCCCGCCTCGGCACTCGCATGCGCCCGCACAACCAGTTTTGCCCGGTGAACCGCGAAGGCTGTGATACCCGTAACGGCGCCAATTATGAGGGTTTCCTGGGCGCGCGAGGACAATCCGATAAAATTTGGATTAAGGACTACATTGATGAAAGCTTCGCGGGACGGACCGCGAGGCAAATCGTTGAACGTTAGATATTCCCCCATCCCGAAAGTGATATACAGAGTCGCCGACGCTAGGCCGACGATCGACCAGAAGCCCGCCCAGATCACGAGGACCGGCGAAAGCGTCAGCACCGCAGCGGCAATGACAAGATAGTAGTTTTGAACACGGCTCGTCAGGAAGACGAGATTTTGTGGCACATCACCGCCACTGCTTAGGGGTGCGAAGATCAGAAGTGCCGAGATCAGGAGCGGATCGAAGGTAAAAACCGCAAACCGCGCAACTTTTTCACAACGCGAGCCTACGAGAAGAAGCGCTGTGAGGCCGGTGAGGGCGACGGCAAGTGTTGCGGCAAACACAGCGATGTTAATAGGAAAATAATATCCCCAGAGCGCGAAGAACGCGATGATGCCAATCGCAACCGCGCGCCCGAATACCGCGAAGACGAATCCTTTGCGTTCGGCTTGCTCCAATGCGATATCGATCGCCGTTGGTGAGTTTGAACCTGGTTTTTTATGCGGGCGCAATTTTCCCTCGCATACTCGCTGAGCAATATGGATCTTAGCACGCAGAAGGGGTCTAATGTCCCGACCCATCTTTGACCGGAGTGACCGGCTAACCCGACCCTGGGGCCCCTCCCTCTTCAAGAGAGCGCCTTAATTTTGGTCAACTGCCGGAAAATCGGTGCTGATGCTTATTTCCTTCCAGCCCTCAATTTCCTGGCGCTGGGAGTTTAGTTCACCACCGACGATCCTGACGGCGTCGCTTCCTAGCAGAAGGCGGGCAGGAAGCGTCGCGCCTTCTACGACCCTAATGAGTGCTAGCGCGGCGCGAGCCGGATCACCCGGCTGTGTGCCGTGTGTCCTGTCGTTTTCCTTGCGCCGCGGCCCCGCCGTCCCGGCATAGTCGGCAATGGCCGCCTTAGTCTGATGCAGGGAACGGCCGGCGAAGTCCGTCCTGAAGGCCCCGGGCTCTACGATCATCACCCTTATACCAAGCGGGCCGACTTCCTTGCGCAATGCATCGGACATGCCTTCGATGGCGAATTTTGAGGCGGAGTAATAGCCCGACCCCGGTGCAGCCAGCCTCCCCGCAATTGAGGAAACGTTCAGGATGGTCCCGCTGCGGCGTGCTCGCATGCCGGGGAGAACCGCCTTGATCATCGACACGGTTCCGAAAAAATTGGTGGCGAAGAGGTCTGAGACCTCCTTCTCATCGCCTTCTTCAACGGCCGCGCGGTAACCATAGCCAGCATTGTTGACGAGCACGTCCACGGAACCGAATCGCTCCTCCGCCAGTGCTACCGCATTCTCGACCTCACCTTTGTTCGTGACATCTAGCGCTACGGCCAAGGCGGTGCCCGGATGTTTGGATAATAGCTCCTGCACCATGCCGACGTCGCGCGCCGTGACAACGGCGTTGTATCCAGCATCAAGGACAGCCTGCGCCAGGCTTTTTCCCAAACCTGTCGAGCATCCCGTAATTAGCCAAGTTGTCATCTGTTTTCCTTTCCAAGCGCTTCAGTAACGAGTCGACGGCCTGCCTGGTGGGCTCTGGTCAACGCTTCCGAGACCTCCAGGTTGCTGTTTGCCCGCGGATCAGACCAGTACGTCGGCACGTACTGATGTTTCCTCTGAGATGTCGGCAATGGTTTTCCCCGCTCCCGCTTCGGTCAACGCAAGTCTGGAACCGTCCTTTCTGGGATACACGATCGCCGCGAGCGCAATGATGAGCGCGATCACAAGCATTATAGTGCCCGCATCGAAAGCCATCGTGACCCGGTATGCAGTGAGATTGCGGCCCACGAGGCTTCCGGCCCCCAGAGAGGAGGCAGCGACGAGCACGCTGAGACCGACCGAACTGCCGAGTTGGTGTGCGACGTTGACCGCACCCGAAGCGGCTCCCGCATCTTCATGCGCGACGCCGACGACCCCAGCGGAAGTCAGTGGGCTGAGTGTCAGACCTTGGCTGATCCCGATCAACACCATGGGTAGCGAAACGGAAAGGAGATAGCCCGCCTCGCCGGACGCACGACTGAGCCACGCCTGCCTGCAATTCCGATGATCATGCCCACGACCAGAAGCTGATTCTGGCTGAAGTGCCGCGCGAGCCGAGGCACAGCCATGGCGAACGGAAAATGCAAGATGGTCGCCGGAAGGAAGGCCAGTCCCGTGAGTGCTGGGCCGTATCCGACAACCTCCTGCAGATAGAGCGTGGTGAAGAAGAAAAAGCCGACCATCGCCCCGAGGTAGAGGACGCGGGCGGCGTAGGCGCCAGAGCGCTCGCCGCTCAAGAAGAGTCGCAGCGGCAGGATCGGCTGGCTGGCGCGCCGTTCGATGAGCACGAATAGAGTCAACAGGACGACTGCCGCCACCAGCGTCGCGACGGTGATGAGGTCGGTCCATCCTGAATGGGCCGACCGGATAAAACCGTACACGAGGCCGCTCATACCAACCGTCGAGCTGATCGCGCCGGGGAGATCAATTGTGCCCGGCCGGCGTGCCGTCTCCTGAATGTAGATGCGCGAAGCCGCAATCAGGCCGATGCCAATCGGCAGATTTATAAAGAAACCCATGCGCCATGACACCCAGTCTGCAAGGATACCTCCCAGCACAAGGCCGACCGTCGCCGAGACGCCGGCTGCCGCGCTGTAATAGGACACAGCGCGCGTCCGCTCATTGCCCTCCGGGAAATTTGTCTGCAGAAGAGCAAGCGTCGAAGGCGCCAACACGGCTGCGCCGATGCCCTGAATGGCGCGCCAGGCGAGCAACCAGCCTGCGGACTGCGATGTGCCAATTGCGAGGGAGGCGACCGTGAAAATGGCGAGACCCGTGACTAACATCTGGCGACGGCCAAGGATGTCACCGCAGCGGGCACCGAGCAGCAGGAAACCGCCGAAGGTGAGTGTATAGGCACTTTGTACCCAGGCCAGATTGGCCTCGGAAAATCCGAGCTCCTGATGAATTTTCGGCAATCCGGTCAGCACCACTGAAATGTCTAGCACGATCATTGCGTAACTGATGAGGATGATAGCCAAGAGCGCAGGCTTGTTGGACGCCGGAATCGGTGGAACATGTTTGGGCATAATCAGGTGGCCTTCAAAAAAAGTGGCTTGTGTGTCGGCATTATTCTGCGAGGTTCAACACGTTGGAGGCTTCGCATCAAGCTGTGCCAATGGCTGGCCGTTCGCCTCCAATGTAATCTTCCTCGTTCTCAGCGATTAGATGCTATAATCTGCATGTGGATATTAGATGGATTAATGAATGCCCCACGAAAATTTCAACGATCTTGCTGCTTTTGCTATCGTCGCCAAGGAGAGAAGCTTCACGAGAGCTGCAGCGAAAATCGGCGTATCTCAATCTGCTCTCAGTCAGACCATCAAGGCCCTGGAGGAGCGGATTGGCTTGAGGCTTCTCATGCGTACGACGCGTAGTGTGTCCCCGACAGAGGCGGGGGAACGTCTCCTGCAGACAGTAGCTCCGCGATTCGATGAGATCGAATCGCAACTTGCCTCATTAAGCGAGTTACGGGAGAAGCCCGCTGGCACCGTCCGGGTGACTGCCGGCGAACACCCAGCGATTTCCGTCCTCCAGCCAGCGCTCAAACGGTTCCTTCCTGAACACCCTGACGTGAACGTCGAAATCATCGTCGACTATGGGCTGACCGACATCGTCGCTGAAGGTTATGATGCGGGGGTGCGCATGGGCGAACAGGTGGCCAAGGACATGATCGCCGTACGCATCGGTCCGGAAATGCGGATGGCAGTCGTAGGGTCGCCGTCCTATTTCGAAAAGTACCCCATTCCCCAAAATCCGCAGGACCTTACAGCACACAGGTGCATCAACATGCGATTGCCGACTTATGGGGGGTTATTCCCTTGGGGCCTTGAAAAGGACGGGAGGGAAGTGAAGGTGCGCGGCGACGGACAGCTGGTGTTCAACAATCTTGGTCTGCGACTAAATTCAGCTTTGGATGGCCTCGGCATCACCTATGTGCCCGAGGACCAGGTTCTCCCTCATATCGCAGCAGGACATCTGATCCGCGTTCTCGAAGACTGGTGCCCGTACTTTCCGGGATATCACCTCTACTATCCTAGCCGTCGGCACTCCTCCCCTGCCCTGGCTCTGCTCGTTGAAATCCTCCGCTACCGTGGGAACTGATGGAACTCCGGCATGCGGTGATATCAGTCTTGCCTTAGGGGGACAATTTGCTCCCCGGCCTGAAATGGAGTACTCGACTTCCTGCGAAGTTGCAGCAGTCTGATCGTATAATGGGTGATGACAGTGTAGAGTCCGGCAATGGCCAGAGCGTGAATGAAGAAGCCAACCACGGATTCGTCAAAATTCCACCAATCCAACGTCATCTGCATGGAAAGCTTCGTGCCGATGCCTAGTCTGAACGAGCTCCAAATGCCATACGCTGCTGTCATGGCAGCGATCACCCGCAACGCAAGGGATCGAGCGGTGTTCGGTTTTGTGATGCCTGGGAGACTGCGCGCCACGCTCATGATCAGTGGCCAGCGTAAGCCAAGATGCACCGCGACGATGATGAGGAGCCAGTAGCCTGCCAACGTGTGAATCTGCCGCACCGTGAAACCGCCGTACGCAGCCATGATACCTGAAAGCGCGTTGGAAATGAGCACACTGGTTACGAGCAACGCAAGCATCGCGAAAAGCAGTAGAAACGTCACCCCTGTATTGAACAGTCCGCGCGGGCCGCGTTGCGATTTCGCAATCGAGCTATACCAACGCCGGTTAAAAACGTTGTGCACAATCACCAGCAAGAACATGACCGTTCCAGCCAACTCATGCACGATATTACCGAGCCACCAGTACGAGAGACCGAAAATCAGCAGGCCAGCTGCGATGAAGTCAAATACCAGTCGGGAAAGGAAAATGGGGCTCAAACGCCAAGCCTCCGCTACTCGACCGGGGTGCCGCTAAACCGCGGGATCCGGTATCCTGTATAAAGATACTCACTATCCGCCTGGCTCCGGTGACAGGACTGACAGCGAGCAGTGTTTTCATTCATGTTGACGGATTTGTCGGGCCAGAACCATTGGAACTGCCAATCGTCAGTGCGACGGTTCTCGTCATAGTCCGCACCCCATTTTCCGCCCTTTTCCATGACGAAGTAACGATAGAGTTCGCCATCGCGATGATCGACCAGAACGAAATGAGTCCCCGCGGGCACTGGCTGACCGCCCTTGACGGCCTCTATCGCTTCGGGAGTGGTCATGATGTGCTCGGTGACATTTCCCCGTTTGACGGTGGCGTAGTGAACCAGCCGGTCGAGGTCGGGAAATCGGACGCGGTTCGTCTCAGCATGCACTTGCCAACCGATCAGAAGGACGGCGCCAGCCGATGCGCCAGCAAGCGCCATGGATTTCGCAAATCTTTTCATTAACTGCCTCATGGGGTTGGAAGCATTGGGTTGCACGCGTACAGATCAGCCGGGTCCGCGCGCATGGTGGCCCGAGCGCGCTAATTACGGTATTGCTCTTCCGAAACCTGTTCCATCCAGCTGACGGAGCTGCCATCGACCGATTCAGAGATGGCAATATGGCTCATGCCGTTGGTCATGCTCGCCCCGTGCCAATGCTTCACACCCGGCGGGATCCACGCGATATCACCGGGCCTTATCTCCTGAACGGGACCGTCCCATTCTTGCACCCGGCCGACACCCGCTGTGACGATAAGCGTTTGACCGAGCGGATGGCTGTGCCAGGCGGTTCGTGCGCCAGGCTCGAAGGTAACCGTGCCGCCGCCGATCCGGGCAAGTCCGCTTCCTTGAAACCGGGAGTCAACTCGAACCGAACCGGTGAAATTTTCGGCCGGCCCCGCGCTGGACGGCTGGGAGCCCGCCCGGGTAACGACAATTTCGGAGTTTGAATAGGCTGGGATGGTCATGACGGATACCGCTGCTGCCAAAACATAAGATTTCATATTGCCTCAATGGTTGTCAGAGTGCTGGTTGTCTAACTTCCGGCTGATCGCCCGTTTCAAAAGCTTCATTTACTCTGGAACACTTCCTTGGCTGTTGCGACGGCCGACACGGCGCTCGGCCAGCCAGAATAGAAGGCCATGTGGGTGATGGTCTCGATCAATTCCTCCTCGGTTACACCGTTCTGACGCGCCAGGTTGAGGTGGGAGCGAAGCTGATCAGGGCGGTTAAGGGCGATGAGGGCGGTTACCGTGACCAGGCTGCGGTCGCGCTTGGAAAGCTGTGGTCGTTCCCAGATGTCGGCATAGAGGACGTCATCTGTGAGTTCAGCGAGCTTCGGCGCAGTGGCGCCCATCAGCTGCTGCGCGCGCGACTGCTGGGCAGGAGCGGCGTCGGAAGCGGCGGAGGGCTCGCTTTGGGCATTGGCCATAGTGGATACTCCTCCGGATACAAGCAGGCTTGCTATGACGAACAGATTTCTGGTGAGCTTCTTCAAGTGTAACTCCTCGGGGATTGGGGACGGCGTCCGGGTGGAGATCGGTGATGCCCTTAGTTGGGGCAAGTTATGCACGGTCGGCAACAAGGGTCCGTTCGAAGAACGGTGTCAGTTTGCCCATTGCGGCATCCACGTACTTGGGAACCCAGTAAGTTTCGATATGCGTTGCGCCGTCGATTTTGAACAATTCCTTGTCCATTGTGCCCGTCGCCTTGGCGAAGGCATCTTCGCTCATGTAAAGGCTGTCAGCTTTGCTGCCAGCGATCATCAGCAGCGGCTTGTTGATAAGCTCAATCTGATCTGTGGCATCCCAGCGCATCAGGTCCATCAAGCTGCTCATGGTGTACTTGAAGGTCGAGCCGGGATGCGCGTGCGTCTTCCAGTAATATTCATAACCCTGCCGGTACAGATTAAACGGTAGTGCGGCGATTTGCGCATCTGTCAGATTAGCATCTCCCGCATAGAGAATTTCTCCGCCAGCCATTTCCCGTGCGCGGGCGTTCGAAGCCTGCTGCAGGCGGTCCTGGATGGTCGCCAATTGCGAATCCACATAGCCGTTCCGTCGGACCCGTCCGGAGTTGAACATGCTCAGCGTCGCAATCGACTTGAAGCGCTTATCGGTTTTGGCCACCGCCAACGAATAGCCGCCGCCTCCACAGATGCCGAACAGCCCGAGACGCGCTGCATCGACACCCGGATAGCTGGCGATGAAGTCCGCCATTCGGTGGATGTCCTCGATGCGAAATGCGGGTTTGTCCACGCTGCGCGGCTCGCCACCACTCCCGCCCTGGTATGAGGCATCCGCCGTGATCGTGATATAGCCCTGTTCCGCCAAGTGCTGAGCATACAGGCCGGCAACCTGTTCCTTAACGCCACCATTCGGGTGCGCCACAACGATCGCAGGATACTTCTGGCCGGGATCATAGTTTGCCGGGGTGTAAACGTTGGCGACGATATTGAGGCCATTCAGCTTGTAGGTGACCGGGTGGATATTGACCTTGCCAGGCTCATTCTCTCTGATTGCGCCGTTGTAGACCAGTGTAAACGGATTTTGCTTGTAGTCGGCCGCGACAGCGATGGAATTGGTCATTGCTGGAACTCCTAACATGGCGCCTGATAAAACGAGCGCGGAGGCTCCGAGAAACTCGCGCCTTTTTTTGTTGATGACTTCGTCGGGCATTTCGATCTCCAATCTCGATCCGCGGGGGAAGCGTGATACTCGCGGCGCCGAACTCGGCGTCGCCGGATCAATCCAGTTTTTTCTCGGCAAGGAACTGCGAGACCTGATCGGCGATCTCGAGATTGTTCAGGTCGGACATCAGGAAGTGAGTGTTGCCGCGAATTCCGATCTCCGGTAGATGCACCAGCCTGGCATCTCCCCCGTGCTTATTGACGGCTTCGACCCACAGCTTTGCCATTGCGAGCCTTACCCGCCAATTGTCCTGCCCGCGCTCGGTCGTGGCCTCGACTGGGAAGTTATCGCCGTAATAGATGATGATGGGTATGCGGGTGAGCTTCTCGAAATCTGCCAACGGTACGGCTTCTGGCGACAAAGTGCCGGCTGCGCTTGGCATCGCCGGGGGCAGTTCGTCTTCTGGGAAAATGAAGCCGCTGCCCGGCTCGAAAGCGACGATCGCCTTGACGTTGGGATTTTTGATCGCTGTCAGCCAGCCTGGGCCACCGCCCTGCGAATGCGTGAAGAGGATCGCGGGACCGGTTTTTGCAAACAGTGCCGACATGGCATCCGAAATCACGCCGGCATCATATGGGCCGGTATTCGGCGTGACGGAACGAAAGAATTGGTCCAGCGTCTCAGGTGTGCGGTCGAACTGGACGTTATCGAAATAGTTCGGCCACTTGCCGAGCCGGAACTGGTCGAAAAAGAGCTGATCATTAGGAGTGGGTTCGATCGTCGTGGCGACAGTGCTGTTGCCGGCCCGCCCACGACGGGGCTGATCGACAACATAGGTCGAAAAGTTGCGGCGCAGGAAAATATTCTGAAATCCCTCTCGGCCATCAGATGTGGTTTCCCAGCTCCGTCCCGATTGAAACGCGCCATGCAGCATGACGATTGGAAGCGACTTCGGGTTCTGCGGCACCTGATAGAAGGCGTAGAGATGGTCGCCGTGGAAGCTTTGTCCTTCGGCGGTTGGCGCGTTGTTGTTGTAAGTCCCCGGGGTGCTGACGACCGTGCCGCCGACCGCGAAGCTGCCTTGTTCCTGAATTACAAGAGGTTCTGGCTTCTGCGCCTCTTGTGCCATGGCTGCGGTGGACGTCAGGATGCTGGCGGAGAGAAATAGGGTTGTGGTTAAATACTTCCAGGCGCGCACAATCGGTCCCTTCTGCCTATTCAAGTTGAGTAGATTGTACTTGCAGGGAGACTTTTTGATTAGACAGCTAGGTCCGATAAGGTTGATAAGACAGGCTAATGAATAGGTGCTGGCATGCGGGCGGTTTGCCTTAGAGCCCGTGAAAGAACGAGGCGGCGATGGCCGCACCGCTGATGCTTATGGCGGTTCGATTAGTTTTTCACTTGCTGATCGATCCATTTCAGAAACAGGTCAGCAATTTCTAGGTTATTCTTGTCCATCATCATCATGTGCGAATTGCCTTTGATCCCAAGGTCTGCCGCCAAGAGGACTATACTAGCGTTTCCTCCTGCCATTTTCAGCCGCTCCACTAGCGCTTTGCAATCGTTTGCACGGTCTTGCCAGACTCGTGTAGGAAGATTGATGGGTGTATCCAATTCGTCACCGTACAAGATCAGCATCGGGATTTTGGCAAGGATCTGGACCTGCGCATGATCATATTTTGCACAACTCCTTGGCTCGACTGCAACGATCCCCTTGACGAATGACGGCTCCAGCAGTGCGCCCTCCGCCGGAAACGGCCCGCCTTGCGAATGGCCTATAAGAACTGCCCCACCTAACTGTTTAGAAAGTGCTGCTACAGAGCTGATGGTGTATCGATAGCTGGCGACAACTGGGGCATTCAGGTCTGGAATGCTTTGTTTTGAAAGTTGATTGACGGACTCGGTTGGAAATTGAGTAAGAGCTCGGCGGGGACCTGACCAAGACGACGCATGCTGAACAGGGGTTTACCTATCACGCAATGGCCTATGCCGGGGACAGCCTGGTTATCTATCGCAAGATCGTTGACGTTTACACAAAGAAAGGCGGGGCGCCGGAATTTGTCGTCAAACAGACCGACGTAAAGCGTGGAGACGAACCACTGGCCGAAATCCTGTTTACGATTGCATTGCGTCACCCGGAGGAAACCGCATGACGATTCACCAGTTTCACGTCGGCATGGAATTACCCGAATTGCACATCGAACCAATATCTCGAAAGACATTAGCTCTCTTCGCTGGTGCGTCAGGTGACCATCAACCCAGCCACATCGACATTGACGCAGCCTGCGCTAAAGGTCGTGACGACGTCATCGCGCACGGAATGCTGATGATGGCGTATCTTGGAAGGCTTGTGACAGATTTAGTGCCCCAACAGCGCCTACTGTCGTCCAAGTCACGTTTCGTGGCGACGACTCCGGTTCACTCCGAACCCATCTGCAAAGCGCGGATAATTGCTATGGAGAACGGCACCGGAACGCTCGAATTAAATGTAGTTCTCAAGGACGGTCTAACCGTAGTCCGCGGGGAAGCCATCATAAGGGCCTAACCGTCGGTAAAGAAACAGAATTGCCTCGCCGGGTAAAACAACAGAACATCCCTTTTTCAACAGGCTGGCTGCCGTCCGATATGCTTTCAAATGGGTAGCATCGATCATCAATTGTTCCGGCTTGCCGCGTATGGTTGCGAGTTCGGCTAAGATTCGACTGAACACACCAAGTATGTCTTATTGCGGCGCATCCGCGCCCCAGACAACAGCATCAGATCACTCATGGCAGCGCCTCCTTGCGCGACCATTGAATCAATCCGTCGACGACGACTCAAATCTGATTGCATCACGGTGCAATGCTTGGGACAATGCATAAGGATCGATATTACGCGACCCAATAGGGCCATCATTGGCCGCGGCCGGGGGATGCAGCAAACGCTGCGCACATGGACAATGCGATCAGTAACTTTCTCATCACGATCCTGTCAACCAGTGGTGCGCGTGGTCACGATTCACGGCATCCTTTTTCAATCCAGTAGCGGAATTGCTCCTGGACATATTCCACGATCACACCGGCGAAGGCTGCTTTGCCCTTTTCTTTGGCGCGCTTCTCTAGATCACCGATCTGCATAGCTGGATCCCTTTCGCTGTATGGCCTTAGATACCCGGTGCCGAGATAAGTCACGGCCGGAGAGTGGTTGGACAGATTGATTACCCTTGCGGAACGTGCTTGCCCGCAATCGCCAAAGATTTGCGATGCGATGCCAATGGCACTGCCAATCACCGTTCCGTTTCAGCCAAGGAAGTCCAGGCGATATGTCGGGGGGCACAAACGCGGGCTACTTGTATCTAACTGAGGTTCGGTCCGCCCCGCTTTGGCGGGCGGACGCGTACCTGAGAACAAAACGGAATGAGGTGCTGTCAAAGGTCCAGTCGAAATCCAATCAATGCTGAAAAGGCTTTTAAATTCAGCATGATCACGGAAATCAATGGCGGAGAAGAAGGGATGGAACGCGGCCTCCTGACCGGATGGAGTAGCATCGGCCTCCGCCCGTATGGAACCCAAGGCCACAGCCCGCGCGCTCATCGGTAACCCCGATTTCTGGCCGCGTATCCCCACCGTGTCGCGCAATCGTCGAGGCAGGCGCGGAGCGTGTCGACAACGAAGTCGCGTTCCCTTCTGGTCTTGCCGAGGTCACGCAGGGTGAGGCCATGCGCACAGACGGCAATCGCAATCGCGTAGTTGCGCTCGCCTAGCAATGTCTTCACTTCCGTGAGCTGCATCGCGGCGGCAAGGCCGGAATCGCCGGGGGTGCGGTGGCCGGTCCAATTGCGGTCGAGGGGCCGGTCGAAGCTGGCCGAATGCAAATCCGACATCGCCGCCGACAGGTGGCCCAACCGGACTGCGGCGCGCACTTGATGCGGCTCCAGCAGGCCGCGCACGGCGAGGGTCGAGACGGCGCTGCCGCCGATTGCAGCCGTTCCCTTCGCGTGGTGGTCGGGCGAAGGGCGCTGCAGTTCGGTCATGTCGGTGATCCATCGGTGGGAGGCGGCAACGCTCCCCAATATCGACCCAAGCCGGAAACCTGTCCAGACCGGCCTCAGACCGCCAGACGCACCACGTTCGCAGTCGGGGTCTCGGTGATGATCGGTCAGCAGCCGCGCCCACGCATCGAGCGCCCTACGCTTCTCCGAGACGTAGCCGTGCAGATCGTAGTGCGCCCCGGTCACCACCGCCGCACCCCCCGTATCGCTGCTGTGGCTCAGGACTTGGCTGGCGATGAATCGCGGCACGCCGACCCGCTCGGAGGTGAGGTTCGTGGTTCCTGTCCGCCGCAAGTCATGCGGCGTGGCTCGCGGCATCTTGAGATCGGTGACGATCCGCTGGAAGGCTTGCGTCATGCCGACCCGCCGAACCGGCTCGTCGTCATGGCGGATGTTGGGGAAGACGAAAATCTCGCGGCCGATCTCCGCCTCGGAGGCATCGAGCAGTTCGAGGGCCATGTCCGACAGCGGCACGACATGCACCCTGCCGTTCTTCATCCGTTCCGCAGGGATAGTCCACGTCTTGGATTCGCGGTCGATCTCGGACCAGCGCATGCCACCGACCTCGCCGCCGCGCTGCAGGGTCACGGCCATCATCCGGAGGCACAGCCGCGTCGAGGCGTAGCGCTCCTTCCCGGCCGCATTCCAGATCGCGCGGATCTCGGCATCGGACAAGAGCCGCGTCCCGGCCTTGATCCCGACCACGGGGATGTTTCTGACCGGCGACACCGTGATCACCTCGCGTTCGGCATAGGCCAGCAAGCCGCCGAGCACGGCCTTGATGTAATGGCCGTTGGACTTCGCCTTGCGACTGGTCCGCGAGACCAGATCGAGGATGTCCCTGCGGGTGATCGAGGCCACCGGCATGTCGCCCAGCGTGGGCTTGACCAGCCGGTTGTAGGCGTACTTCTGCATCGCAATGGTGCTGTCGCGCTTCGCCCTGCCGCTGGCGCGGTGCAGGCCGCGTGCCGCATCCTCCCAGTATTCGGCCGCAAGTCCGTCGAGCGTATTCAAACGGGCCAGCCGCGCCTCCTTGCGAGCCGCCTTGTCGGCCCCGACCGGATCGATACGGGTGGCGACCTCGCCCTTCACCTTGCGCGCCAGTTCCCTCGCCTTCAAGGCCGATGGACGGAAATGCGCCGAGCGACTTGCGGCGATGCTCGTCTGCCGCATTGACGTAGCGCACGGACCACGACTTCGCCCCCTTAGGCGTGACGCGAAAGACGAGGCCGGGTTCGTCGTCGTCGCGGAACTCTGGATAATGGCCCTCGTTGGGGATCGGGATGTTGCGGAGAATTTCGGGTGTCGGCTTCGTCAAGATTCGGGGTCCTTTTTGGCCGTGGGCAACTCATGGGCAAGTCGATTTGTCGCCCTCTGACCCTTTGTAGCACCTTCTGACCCAGTTGAATACTCAACAATTTCCGATACTTAGCACCTACTGTCGCTTCTTGGCACCTCCTGTCAACTCGGCCGATTTATATTGTGACTATCAACGGCAATCGGGATTTTCGACAATGGAAAACGACATCGAGGTCAACCCGTCCCTGCTGCTCGAGACATTTATCCCCTACCGTCTCAATAAGGTAGCAGAAACCGTGAGCCAGCGTTTCGGCCGACTTTACCGCGATCAGTACGGACTGACGCGCCCGGAGTGGCGCACGCTGGCAACGCTTGGCCAGTTCGGCACTATGACCGCAACGGCGATCGGGGCCCATTCATCAATGCACAAGACAAAGGTGTCGCGAGCGGTACTGGCATTAGAGATGCGGCGCTGGCTGCTGCGCAAGCGCGATGGCGCGGACCGGCGTGTCGAGAACCTCGCGCTCACGGCGGCCGGGCGAAGAGCCTATATCGAGCTCGTGAAAGTCGCCCATGATTTCGAGGCCGAACTGCTGGCGAAGTTGGGGCCAAGCAACGAGGCGGCGCTAAAGGTGGGGCTCGCGGCACTGGAGGGGTATTGCGCAGCACTGTAATCTTGATCTCGTACAAGCGAGTTATATGATGCATGATGATTGATGCATGATGATTGGAGCGGATGATGCGAACGACCCTGGCTATTGATGACGACGTCCTGATAGCGGCAAAGGGATTGGCTGAGCGCCACCACAAGACGGTCGGAGAAATTATTTCAATGCTAGCTCGAAAATCGCTTCAGACCTCGGTCGCAAACAGGGCCGAGCGCAATGGCGTGCCATTGCTTGCCGTGACCGACAAGTCAAAGCCGGTCACTATGGAGTTGGTAAACCAGCTGCGCGATGAATTGCCGTGACGACATTTCTTCTGGACGTCAACCTACTGATCGCCTTGTTTGATCCCGTGCATGTCCATCACGATCCCGCGCATGAGTGGTTCACCGATATTCGTCCGTCCCGATGGGCCACTTGCCCAATGACCGAGAATGGCGTGATCCGAATTATCAGCAACGCCCGTTACCCGAACTCGCCGGGGACGCCGGGAGCCGTGGTCGGGCTCTTGGCAGGATTGCGCAATCTTTCAGGCCACGTCTTCTGGCCTGATGACATTAGTTTGATGCACGCTTCAATCGATACATCACGGCTATTGAGCGCGGGTCAGGTCACGGATACTTATCTTCTGGCCCTTGCGCAGGCGCATGAAGGACAATTGGCAACATTCGACCGGCGCCTCGTAACGGACGCAGTGAAGAACGGCCGCATGAGTTTGCATGTCATTGGAGGCAAACTCTAGCTCTTCAGCCGATAGCCTGTCTTGAATATCCAGCGCAGGACCAGGATGCATGCAACGAGAAATACAGCTGTCATGACAAGGCTTGTCCCGATATGGACATCCGACAGGCCAAAAAAGCTCCAGCGAAATCCACTGATGAGATAGACCACCGGGTTGAACAGCGTTACCGTCTGCCAGAACGAAGGCAGCATGTCGATTGAGTAGAAACTGCCGCCCAAAAATGTAAGCGGTGTGATGATCATCAATGGCACGAGTTGCAGCTTCTCAAATCCGTCAGCCCATATGCCGATGATGAAACCGAACATGCTGAAGGTTACCGCGGTCAGTACGAGGAAGAGCAGCATCACGAAAGGATGTTCGATCCGCAGCGGCACGAACAGCGAGGCCGTTGCAAGTATAATCACCCCTAGAATAATCGACTTGGTCGCCGCGGCCCCGACATAGGCAATGACGATTTCCACGTAGGATACCGGCGCTGAAAGCAGTTCGTAGATAGTACCGACGAACTTCGGGAAATAGATGCCGAAGGATGCGTTGGAGATGCTCTGCGTCAGGAGCGACAGCATAATGAGACCGGGTACGATGAATGCGCCATAGCTGACACCGCTGATTTCGGGAATGCGGCCGCCGATCGCCGATCCGAAGACGACGAAGTAGAGACTGGTCGAAAGCACCGGCGAAATGACGCTCTGCATGAGCGTGCGCCAGGTGCGGTGCATCTCAAACAGGTAGATCGCCTTGATCGCGTAAAGGTTCATTTGCGTTCCCTCACAAGATTGACAAAGATTTCCTCAAGGGAACTTTCCTTCGTCTGGATATCGCTGAAGCGCACACCTGCCTTGTCGAGATCCTTCAGGAGCGCCGTAATGCCTGTGCGGTCCTTGCGCGTATCGTAGTGATAGACCAGTTCGCAGCCATCGGGCGACAGTTCGATCCCGTACGGCGCGAGAGCTTCGGGAACGTCTTCACGCTTTTCTTGCAGGATAAGACGCAGCTCTTTCTTGCCGAGCGAACGCATCAATGCGTCCTTCTCTTCGACAAGAATGATCTCGCCGTGGCTGATGACGCCGATGCGATCGGCCATCTGTTCGGCCTCCTCGATATAGTGCGTCGTAAGAATAATGGTGACGCCCGATGCACGCAGCGCGCGCACGACGTTCCACATGTCGCGCCGCAATTCGACGTCAACGCCCGCCGTGGGCTCGTCGAGGAAGAGAATTTCCGGCTCATGCGACAGTGCCTTGGCGATCATGACGCGCCGTTTCATGCCGCCCGACAACGTCATGATCTTGTTGTCTTTCTTCTCCCAGAGCGAGAGTTCCTTGAGGATCTTCTCGATGTGGGCAGGATTGGCTGGCTTGCCAAAAAGTCCCCGGCTGAAACTGACCGTTGCCCAAACGGTCTCGAATGCGTCCGTGGTCAATTCCTGCGGTACCAGGCCGATCTTGGAGCGCGCCGCCCGATATTCTTTGATGATGTCGTGGCCGTCGGCAAGAACCGAACCCGATGTCGGATTGACGATACCGCAGATGGTGCTGATCAACGTTGTCTTGCCTGCCCCATTTGGCCCGAGCAGGGCGAAAATTTCGCCGTGGCGAATATCGAGATTGATATTCTTCAGCGCTTCAAAACCGGATTCATAGGTCTTGTACAGGCTGGAGACGGAAATGGCTGAGGACATGAAGCTACCCGGGAGGAACTTGGGTTTGGATGCGGCGAGCGAAACGAAACCCTTTAGCGTCGGACGCGATGGGCAATGGTGTTCCTTATATGGGGTTGGCCCGGGTTTTTCAAACCGCCCGTCCTGACAATTGGCGTCAGCAGATTCCAAGACTTGGCCGATCAAGCAAAAGGCCCGGCGAACCGGGCCTTTTCTACGCTTGCTCGCCGCGCACCTCTTTCATGCTTGGCAGGAAGATGGTTAGGAGCCCCAGGAACGGCAGGAACGAACAGATCGTATAAACGTAGTCGATGCCCTTGTTGTCGGCGACGAAGCCAAGCACCGCAGCGGCAATTCCGGCCATGCCGAAGGCGAAGCCGAAAAAGATGCCGGCAATCATGCCGACACGGCCCGGCACCAGTTCCTGGGCGAAGACGACAATCGCTGGGAAAGCCGACGACAGGATGAGACCGATGAGGACCGTGAGCACGCCCGTCCAGAACAGGTCGGCATAGGGCATGATCAGCGTGAACGGAAGGACGCCGAGGATCGAAAACCAGATCACGGCCTTCGTGCCGATCTTGTCGCCGATCGGCCCGCCGACAATGGTTCCTACTGCGGCGGCGCCGAGGAACAGGAAGAGCATCATCTGCGATTGCTGCACTGAGATGCCGAACTTATGGATGACGTAGAAGGTGTAATAGCTGGAAATACTTGCAAGATAAATGTTCTTGCTGAAGACAAGAAGGGCCAGGATCAGCAACGACATGGCAACCTTGCCGCGCGGCAGTTTCAATTGCTTGCTTGCCGCGGGCTTGTTGGCATTTGCCTTGCGGTAGCGCTGGTACCAGTTGCCGACCTGATAAAGGACGATCATGCCCAAAAGCGCTGCAGCGGAAAACCAGGCGATGCTCTGTTGGCCGCGCGGCAACACGATAAAGGCGGCCAGCAGCGGCCCCATCGCCGTGCCAAAATTTCCGCCCACCTGAAAGAAGGACTGGGCAAGGCCATGACGTCCGCCCGATGCGAGGCGCGCCACGCGTGACGATTCAGGATGGAAGATCGATGAGCCGATGCCGATAAAGGCAGCGCCTGCAAGAAGCATCACATAATGCGTCGCAATCGACAGGAGGCCAAGCCCGACGAGCGAAAACGCCATGCCGACGGGAAGCGAATAGGGCATGGGCCGTTTGTCGGTATAGGTGCCGATGACAGGCTGCAGTAGCGATGCGGTCACCTGGAACGTGAGCGTAAGAAAACCGATCTGCTTGAAATCAAGACCATAGTTCTGCTTCAGCATCGGATAGATAGCGGCAAGCAGCGACTGCATGGTGTCGTTAAGAAAATGGCAGAAGCTGACAGCAAATATGATGGCAAAGACGGTGGTGTCAGCGGAGGTCCGCTGTGCGGGCATGGTGGTATCGGTCATCAAGGCGTTCCATCGAAAACAAAGGCGTCGTCGCAAAAATTGCGCCGCCTCTTTCATCAACTGATATATCGGTTGCAGTCAACCCGCTTTCGTGGTTTGGTCCAATTCTTTCGCAAGTGGGCCAAAACATGCGCTACCAGACCTTTGCGGCCCCGAGCGCCGCCGGACTGGAACTCGAACAACTGCACCGGCTGCGGCTGCAATGGCTGGAGCAAGCCGAGGGCGATGTTTTCGCGCTCGCCACGCTCTATCCGTCGGGCTACCACATCCCTGATCACCATCACATCCAATCGCAATTGCTGCATGCAATCACCGGCGTTGCCATGGTGACGACGAAATTCGGCCGCTGGATGGTGCCGCCACACCATGCGTTGTGGCTGCCGGCCGGCATCGAACATGCTGTGGACATGCTCGGCGACGTCTCGATGCATTCGATCTATGTGCGTCCTGAGGCCGTCGACGGTTTGAAGGGTCATCTTCACGTCGTCGGTCTGACGCCGCTCGTCGACAACCTCATTCGCGAAGCCGTTGCCGTTCCTGGCGACAGGCAGCCGGATCAGCGCACGATGTTCGTCATGGGCCTTTTGCTGCACGAAATCCCCAACCTTAAGGAACGTCCGCTCGGTCTGCCGTTTCCGCAAGACAGGCGGCTTGCCAGCCTATGCCGCGGCTTCCTGAAAGACCCCTCGCCCCACACCAATATCGACAATTGGGCCAACCGGCTTGGCATGAGCCGGCGAACATTCACCCGCATGTTTCGCCGCGAAACCGGATTGAGTCTTTCGACGTGGCGCCAGCAGGCATGTCTTCTCGCCGCCTTGCCACGACTGACAGAGGGTGAACCGGTGACCAGCGTTGCGCTCGATCTCGGCTACAGCGTGCCCGCTTTCACAACCATGTTCAAACGAATGCTCGGCGCACCGCCGCGCAACTACCTTCACTCAGCCGCCTGAACCCGCGGCCCCGCCACATAATTGAGGATCGGGCCGAGCCACCGCTCCACCTCTTCGACGGGCATGGACTTGCGGCCGGCATAGTCCGCCACCTGATCGCGCTCGACCTTGGCGACGCCGAAATAATAAGCGTCGGGGTGCGCAATGTAGAGGCCCGAGACCGACGAGCCCGGCCACATGGCATAGCTCTCGGTCAGCCGCACGCCGATCCTGGCTTCAGCATCGAGCAAGCGGAAAAGCGTATCCTTCTCCGTGTGATCAGGCTGAGCCGGATAGCCGGGCGCCGGGCGGATACCCCGATAGGGCTCGCTGATCAGCTCATCAGCGGCGAATGCTTCGTCTGGAGCATAGCCCCAGAACTCCTTACGGACCTGTTCATGCATAAGTTCGGCAAACGCCTCGGCAAAACGGTCCGCAAGCGCTTTCACCAGAATGGAGGAATAATCGTCGTTCGCACGCTCGAACCGCTCGGCTATGGCGATTTCCTCGATCCCTGCCGTAACGACGAAACCGCCGACATAATCGGCCGCGCCGCTCGTCGCAGGTGCTACGAAATCGGCCAGGGCGACATTTGGCCTGCCGTCGCGTTTCGACAATTGCTGGCGTAGCGTAAAGAAGGTCGCCTGATGTTGCTTGCGTGCATCGTCGGTAAACAGGTGAATGTCATCGCCTACCGAACCAGCGGGCCAAAACCCTATGATTGCCTTTGGATTAAACCATTTCTCGTCGATGATCTTTGTCAGCATCGCCTGCGCATCGGCAAAAAGCTGGCGCGCAGCTTCGCCTTGCGCTTCGTCTTTCAGGATGGCCGGATAGCGGCCTTTCAATTCCCAGGTCTGGAAGAAAGGCGTCCAGTCGATGTAGCGCGCGATCTTTGCAAGGTCGTAGTTCTCGAAAACGCGCGTGCCGGTGAATTGCGGTCTGGGCGGCACATAGGACGACCAGTCAATTTTCTGGGCGTTGGCGCGCGCCTTCTCGAGGCTCAACCTTTGCTTGTCGGCCTCGTTGCGCGCATGGGCCTCCGCAACCTTCTCATATTCGGCCCGAACGGTCTCCACATAGCCGGGCTTGGCATCCGCAGACAGGAGGTTGGAAACAACGCCGACCGCACGGCTTGCGTCGGTTACGTAGACCGTCTGGCCATTACTATACCGTGGATTAATCTTGACCGCGGTGTGGACACGGCTCGTCGTCGCGCCCCCGATAAGCAGTGGAACGTCAAAGCCCTCGCGCTCGAGTTCGGAAGCAACATGCACCATCTCGTCAAGTGAAGGCGTAATGAGGCCGGACAGGCCAATTATGTCCACCTTCTCCTCGCGCGCCGTTTGCAGAATCTTCGTCGCAGGCACCATGACACCGAGATCGATGATTTCGTAATTGTTGCAGGCAAGCACGACGCCGACAATGTTCTTGCCGATATCGTGAACATCCCCCTTGACTGTCGCCATCAGCACCTTGCCGGCGCTTTCCCGATTTCCTGTCCCGCCATTGGCGCGCTTTTCCGCCTCCATATAGGGCAAGAGCACAGCAACAGCCTGCTTCATCACCCGGGCGGATTTCACCACCTGCGGCAGGAACATCTTGCCGGAACCGAAGAGATCGCCAACGACATTCATGCCGGCCATCAGCGGTCCCTCGATGACGTGGAGTGGTCGCTCGGCCCTGGTGCGGGCCTCTTCGGTGTCTGCTTCGATGAACTCCGTTATGCCGTTGACGAGCGCATGTTCGAGCCGCTTATCGACGCTCCATTCGCGCCAGGCAAGATCGCGCTCGCGCGCCTCCCTGCCGGCCGAACCCTTATAGCGTTCGGCAAGGTCAAGCAGTCGTTCGGTCGCATCATCGCGTCGGTTGAGGACCACGTCCTCGCAGGCTTGCCGCAATTCTGGATCGATCGATTCGTAGACCACAAGCTGTCCGGCATTGACGATGCCCATGTCCATGCCGGCCTGAATGGCGTGGTAGAGGAAAACGGCGTGCATCGCCTCACGTACCGGTTCGTTGCCACGGAAGGAAAATGAGAGATTGGAGACGCCGCCGGAGATGTGTACGTGGGGCAGGCTCTGCGTGATCTGCCGCGTTGCCTCGATGAAGGCAACCCCGTAGCCATTATGCTCTTCGATGCCGGTGGCGACCGCGAATATGTTCGGGTCGAAGACAATATCTTCAGGCGCGAAGCCCGCCTCACTTGTCAGGAGTTCGTAGGCTCTTTTGCAAATCTCGACCTTGCGCTTGAGCGTGTCGGCCTGGCCCTCGGTATCGAACGCCATGACCACGACGGCCGCACCATAGGCGCGAACCTTGCGGGCATGCGCCACGAAGGCGTCCTCGCCTTCTTTCATGGAGATCGAATTGACCAGCGCCTTGCCCTGAACGCATTTGAGGCCGGCCTCGATCACATCCCATTTGGACGAGTCGATCATCACCGGCACACGGGCGATATCGGGCTCGGCTGCGATCAGATTGAGGAAATCGACCATGGCCCTTTCGCTGTCGATCAACCCCTCATCCATGTTGACGTCGATGATCTGCGCGCCGTTGGCGACCTGGTCGCGCGCCACGTCGAGAGCAGCGGGAAGATCGCCGGCCGTGATGAGTTTGCGAAACTTCGCCGAGCCGGTGATGTTGGTCCGCTCACCGACATTGACGAAGGCGATGTCCCTGGTGAGCGTGAATGGCTCGAGCCCGGACAGCCGCATATGGGTTTCGGTCTCGGGAACCGTGCGCGGCCTGTATTTTCCGACGGCCTCGGCAATGGCTCTGATATGTTCCGGTGTCGAGCCGCAACAGCCACCGACGATGTTGAGCAGGCCTTCCTTGGCGAACGCTTCGAGTTGTGCTGCCATTGCTTCGGGGCTCTCGTCATATTGCCCGAACGCGTTGGGAAGTCCGGCGTTCGGATAAGCGCACACGAAAGTATCGGCGACCGCGGCGATTTCGGCCAGGTGGTCACGCATGGCATTGGCGCCAAGCGCGCAATTGAGACCGATGGTGAATGGCCTGGCGTGGCGTACGGAGTACCAGAAGGCTGTTGGCGTCTGTCCCGACAAAGTGCGTCCGGAAAGGTCGGTAATGGTGCCGGAGATCATGACCGGCAGGGTGATTGCCTTTTGTGCAAACATCTCCTGCGTCGCAAAGATGGCAGCCTTTGCGTTCAGTGTATCGAAGATCGTCTCGATCAGGATGATGTCGGCGCCGCCGTCGATCAATCCACGCAGCTGTTCGGCATATGCCGCACGAAGATCATCGAAAGTCACGGCGCGATAGCCCGGATTGTTGACGTCAGGCGAGATCGAGGCTGTGCGGTTCGTCGGGCCGAGCGCTCCGGCAACGAAGCGGCGCTTGCCATCCTTCTGTTCGGCTTTCAACGCGGCGCGGCGCGCCAGCCGTGCACCATCGCGATTAAGCTCATAGACGACGTGCTCCATCCCGTAGTCAGCTTGGGCAATGGCGGTCGAGGAGAAGGTATTGGTCTCAAGAATGTCTGCCCCTGCCATGGCATAGGCGTAGTGGATATCCTCAATCGCCTGGGGCTCGGTGAGAATCAGAAGATCATTGTTGCCCTGAAGATGGCAGGAACAATCGGCGAACCGTTGACCGCGAAAGTTCTCCTCCTTCAACCCGAGACCCTGGATCTGCGTTCCCATGGCGCCGTCCAGGATGAGAATCCGCTCGTTTGCCGCCTTCGTGAGCGCCGCAAGCACGTCCGAACCGTCGCGGGGGGCATTTTCGGGGCCAAGCAGCGCCTCGCCAATTGTTCCGATAGCAGTATCCATGACCCGAAATGCCTCACAACCATGCTTTTAAGGAGGTGTTAAAGTCACATAAAGATATCTTTATGTCAACAAGTCGGCTCTGATCGCGGCATAAAGTGTCGCAATGGCATGAAGACTTCAATCCGGACAGCGCACCGGAACGGCTCCGGCGCTCATGCACTACTTGTTGAGAATGAGTTTGCCTTGCCGGGTAATCTTCAGCCGATACAGGGAACCGGCATGTTCGATCCCAACCTCCTTGCTGCCATCGAACAGGGCATCACTGCCAAGGACACGAAAGCCCGGCGCCGAAAGCTGGGCAGGAGCGGCAGGCCGCGAAACACGATTGGGAAGCCGAACCTGAAGGTCGAGAATCTGGCGGCGCGACATGGTGGGGCCTCCTGTTGGCCGGCACAGGGAATAACCCGATGCCGTCCAATTTAAACTTGATACTAATAGTCATATTTAATCCGACGCCGAACCTGAGTCAATCAATCCCAGGCATGAGGGGTCCTTCTATCCGCTTGCCAATAACTGGGATACGCCGCTGTAAGAGATCGCCGATCACCTCTGCCACTACCGGTTCCGCGTTCCATTCCAATTTAGCCAATCAAGGCAGAGGTTTTCTTGTTCTCGACGTCGTCGCCAAGCGGCTAACCAACGTGCTCGTGCCGACGTTTACGGGACTTGCAATGGAAGCGCCCATTCCCCAACCAAAAGGAGTAGAGGCATCGTTCATCTGAAGCGACGCCTACTCCCATTTGCGGATCGCGCAAGCACAAATACAAAGGTTCTGCAGTTAGAAGTTGAGGTAAAATGGCCCCGTAATCCTCGATATAAAAACAAAGAACAATGTGCACAAGCACGAGGAGAGTCCAATGTCATCAACTACAAGGCCGAACACGCCGCGCAACAGGGCACGCCGTCATTTTCTCGGCATCGTCGCGGCGGCAACCGCAGCCGTTACGCTTGCCTCATTGCCAGCACGGGCGAAGGGAAGCAATTGGTGGGATAAGCACGGCAGCGATGGTGGGCCGGTTCGTGGCCCCAAAGGCGACGGTGGCAATTGTTTTCTCCGCGGCACCTCCATCATGACCCCGACGGGGGAGGCTCGCATCGAAGACCTTAAGATTGGTGATCTTGTCGAGACAATGCACGGCAGAACGGCGCCGGTAAAATGGATTGGCCACCAGCGCTTTAAGAAGAATGCCCCCGCTTGGCATGAAAGTGTAATGCCGATACGCGTTTGTCGCTATGCCCTTGATGAGTGGACTCCGCATCGCGACCTATATCTTTCTCCCAATCACGCTCTCTTGATTGATGGCGTTCTCGTCCGCGTGAAGGAGCTGGTGAATGGCGTTTCGATTGCCCCTGCTGATTTTGCGGGATGCGCGCAGCTAGATTACTACCAAGTCCTACTCGATACCCATAATGTGATTCTTGCGGAGGGGGCGCCTACCGAGACGCTTCTACTGCGCGGAAGCAACCACGAATGTTTCACCAACTTCGCCGAATACAACCGCCTTTATCCGTCCGAACAGACTCTGACCATGGCGCCTTTCGCGCCGATCGTCGGTTATGAGGGTGGCAGGGCGAACCTAAAGGCTCTACTGCGCCTTGGGGTTTCTCCGTTTGTTCAGATGCGCGATCCTATCCAGGAGGCCTATGAGAGAATTGTCGCAAGAACTGAAGGGCTCGCAAACTGAATCCCCTACAACGGCGGTGCCCCGGACACTCAACGGGAGCACTTGCCAGCGCGTGGGAAGGGCATTCCCGCCACAGGAGTCGGCTCACAAAGATCTAGATGTTGACCGCGTCTAGTTCTTGTTCAATTTTCTTTCGGTTACCACCGTGTTTGGCAATAAGCTCCAGCGCACGGTTTCGGGTCAGATCGTATCTCGACATGATGTATTGGACTTCGTAGTCCTCGCTGACCGAGGCCTTTGAGCGGTCGCGATAGTCTGTCTTTGACTTGTCGTCCGACATTTGAGCGCTCCTTGATTGTTTAACTGTCGTGCAAACTGTGCCGATCAATTTTTGTTCCATGCGGGGTGGAGTTGGCCATCTCGTTTGGCCCCGCAAAAACCCGCCGGGTAAGGGCAAGGTCATGAATCGCGCACCGACTTTACGAACCGGAAAATGACCACGGCCGAGGATACCAGGTAGAGCGACCCGCCTAGAAACATTATCCCGTATATGCCTGCGTACAGCTCCCGGTCATGTTTATAGAAATCAGGATGCAGTCGATCGGAGAATGTAAACGGCGCGATCAAATATCCTATAAGGTATCCCGACAAGACGCAGACCGGGACGAGAAGGACCAACGAGATAATCAAAATGATGATTTTCTTGGCCACGGTGATCCTCCCCTAAAACTGAGTTAAGGTGTTTTTGGAAAATCGGACAGAATTTTTCTGGCACGCGTGCCACTCCTTGAAAGCATTCGCTTCGTTCTGCTTGCCATAACACCAGCCTCGTTCGTTGAGCGCCAGGCCGTAGATAGTCATCGACTTGCAAGCGACAATGACTTGAACATCGCGACTTGGGTTATGGAGGCATAGTTCGCCGGCTTCGTCGTAAAGTTTCATTAGCTTTTCGTTCGTTTCGGCCGCATCTGCGAACTGCTTGTCTGCGCCGGCGGCAAAGGGAATTAGCATGGTCGGCAGGAGCGACAATGATACAATGACGGGCGTGATCCGCATCGAATTGATCCCTTGGATGTATTTCACATGTTTGTAAGCGAATTTGGCGACATAAGGCCATAAGGAAATCAGGATCGAGGTGCAGAAGAAAGAAGCGCCCAAAAGCGTATTTGGCCAAACGTCGATACTTCACTGGTCGCAGCGAGTGAACACCCGAGAACGCCGAAGGCAATCGCCTTCAGCGTTCCTCTTCACCACGGATCTTTTGCCTCAGCAAGGACGCATGTTTAGAAACTTTCCCATGAGTTCGCCACTAAATCCAGCAGTTCCATGACTTGCTTAACCGACGCAACCCACCATAGGGACAAGGCTTTTCAATCGTCTGGATCACCGGGAACAGCCGCCGCAAAACTTTCACGTACTGGCTGTGAATGGGGCACGTGGGTCATTCGTGAAGAAAGTCGAGTTTGATATTTATACCGATGCCCGCCGCCTCTTTTGCTCTGGCTGTGAGATGAACGTGATCACCATTAACCTTGCCCTCGAGTTCAAGGGTATTCCTTTCATGTCCAAACGCCGATCCAATAGTCTCAGAAGGAGCTCCTTTATAAGGGTGAGCCCTAACGCGAGCAGTCATGACATTTTCTGACACCGAGTACGTTCCGACGTAGTAAATCAATGTATCTCCGCCATAAACGCGGCCGTCGCGCAGAACGACCAAGCCAATGCCTTGCATCGTGAGTGTATCAAACTCGGCACGATAGATTCCCTCTCGAAAATTATTCGGCATTCGATTTCCTCCAATGTTCAATTTGAAAGGATGAGCTTTCTGACGCCGAAGGCAATAGAACGAATGGTAAACGTCTTGAATCCCTCCTGGCGACCGCGATGAAATACTGTTGGCAGAGTTGTTGCGGTGCAGCAAAGAGTAGCGCGTCGAGCGACCACCACCTTCGACCCGAGGTTGCTGTTAGTTGGTAACACCGGACCTCATTTTCCACGCCGGGATACCTGTGCAGGCGCATGATCAGGTGTCGCGCATTCAACCCTTGGTAACCGAGGATCGATTCCCAATCACGTTGGCATGCGGGACCACGCTCAAATGAAGAAGCGCCAACCCAAGCAAATCAAAGATCGGACGCGTCTGCGCGACCACAATAGGAGACGATCTGCTTCGAAAGCAGCGCCTCACTTCTACCTCGCGGTGTTATCCGGAAATGCGAACTCGCCGCGAAGCCAGGTTCGCATTATCTGGTACAGTGTGAGATCGGCTCGATCCGACCAAACGAGATAATAGGCGTAGCGTGAGCGCGCCTCGACGTCGAACAAGCGCACGAGCCGTCCTGTGGCTAGATCATCGAGAACCAGAAGGCCGCGCGTCAAAGCAATACCTTGTCCGTCCAGAGCGGCTGCGATCATGTCGGTCAAGCTATCGTATCTCGGTCCCCGGTCGACGATCTGCCTTTTTGAACCGGCGACCCTGAGCCATGTCGGCCAGTATTCGTGCCTGATGTCAGCGTCCCTCAATAATGTATATGAGAACAGACTCTCCAGGGTGGGACGCCCGTAATTAACGATGAATCCGGGGCTGCAGACGGGATAGACACTCTCCCGCGCTAACAGCTCCGAGTTCCAGCCGCGCCAATTGCCTGTCCCGTAAAGGATACCGATTTCCGCGCCCGCCCGCCTCATCTGCGAGGGCTCGAATGCTGGGTAGAGCGTAACTTCAACGTCATTGTGAAGTTTGCCAAAGCGCGATAGCCGCGGGGTCAACCACCTTGTGGCTAGCGAAGGCGTGGCCGCCAGAACCAGTGAACGCTGGGAGGCTTGTTGCAATTCGAGCGTTGCCTGCTCAACCAAGTCCAATGCACGGCCTATAGCGGCCGCAAATTTCGAACCTGCTTCGGTCAGAACGAGCGGATGAGGACGCCGCTTGAAGAGCTTTACTCCGAGCGTGTGTTCAAGCAACCCGACCTGCTGGCTGACGGCGGATTGGCTGATGCTCAACGCCTCGCCGGCGGCCGTGAAACTCGACCGTTTCGACGCTTCGTCGAAGGCTCTCAGCGTTTGCAAAGGAGGTATTTTCCTGGACATGCATCATGATCCCGATCGGCCAACATAAGAATAGCTTATGTCGGCCGATAAGTAATCGCCGTTTGTAAATCCGGCAACTTTGCAATGGAATGGGTGCTGGAATTCGTAGGGAGGACAACTCATGATCGCTCGCATGTGGCACGGCACCACCCCCCTTCATAAAGCCGACGAATACCAGCGGCTGATGCGCGAGATTGCGATTCCAGACTATTTGGCGACGGAAGGCAACATAAGCGCCTTCGTGCTGCGGCGCGACGAAGGCGGAATGGCGCACTTCACCACTCTGACGTTCTGGCGTTCGCTCGATGCCATCAAGGCCTTTGCCGGTGAGGATGCCGCCGTGGCCAAGTATTACAACTTCGACCCGGACTTTCTCGTCGAGCTTGTGCCGCATGCCGAACACTACGAGGCATTCGACAAATGAGGACCACCGGCCTTTACGATGTCATCGTCGTTGGCGGTGGAATAATCGGCTGCTCGAGCGCATATGCCCTGGCCGTCAAGGGTGTGAGAACTCTTCTCATAGAAGGGAGCGCGATAGGAAACGCCGCAGCGAGTTCGCACGGGCGATCCCGCATCATCAGACTGGCCTATGACAGTGACGAGTACATCAAGCTCGCAAGAGCCGCTTTTCAGGTTTGGAAAGATGTCGAAGCCGATGTGGAAATGGACCTGATGCGTAAGGTCGGTGGTCTCGACCTCGCCTTTGAATCTGTCGGTTCCTGGCAAAAAAGCCTCGATGCTATGCAAAAGAGCGGTGTCAGCTGTGAGGTTCTGTCCAGGCAGGAACTCGAACGCGCTTGGCCCCAATTCGACGTGCCCGAGGGCACCGTGTCTTTCTATCAGCCGGACACGGCGATCCTGCACGCCGATCTTTGCCTTGAGGCGATGGTCAAGCTCGCGAGGCGCAGCGGCGTCGATATCGTCGAATGGCAGGAGGTCAAGGGCATAACGCCAACGCCGAATGGCGTGACGATTGCCACGGACAGTGAGGTGTACCGGGCGCAAAATGCAGTCCTGGCGGCCGGACCGCAAATGCCGAAACTGCTCAAGAAGCTTGATCTGGAGTTGCGGCTGGCTGTCTCAAAGGAACATGTCGCATTTTTCCAACCGGCAAGGCCGCAACTCTTCGGTCCTGATCGCCTGCCGGTCTTCATCATGCATTTCGGAAATGGTCGGCTGGGTTCAGGCTTCCCGCTCGTTCGCGATGCGGGGGTCAAGGTCATGATCGAATCGCGCACACCCTCGACAACCGACGACCTGTCGCTCGACTTCGAGCACCTTTGGGCACTGCAAAGCCGGATCAAGCAGATCCTTCCCGATCTGGCGGTCATGTCGCGTGCCGAGACCTGTCGCTACACAATGACTCCCGACAGCAATTTCGTCATCGACCGGCATCCTTGCCATCGGCAAATCCTGATTGCCTCACCCTGCTCCGGACACGGCTTCAAGTTCGGACCGTTGCTGGGGAGCGCCGTGGCCGAAATGTGCGTAGGCGATACGCTTGATGGCGGCCTTCAACCATTCCGCATTGATCGTCCGCTTCTCGGTTACAGGCAAGCCGTCGGAGATGTCGCATGAGCGAGGATTGGCCCCTATCGCCAGTTTGGCCCGTGACGACGCGCGTCTTGGCAACGGCGCGCCACGATGGGCGGCCGTATCTCACGCCCCCTTCGGCTGCCAGGCAGCTCGACAGGTGCGGCACAATCATTGACGAAGTGGTCGAAACATCAGGAATTTTGACGCCCAAACACCTCTCATCCAGCGCCATCGGTGCGGCGGACCCAGGCTTTATCGACCGACAATACGCATCAGCGCAATCAGGATGGGAAGGACCGTCTCCTCTTTCGGTCATGTCGTGCAGGGAGCCTGACGACGCGGTGCGGAATGCCGACGACACGATCTAGCGTTCGGGAGCAGCCGTGTGGAAGCAAGAACAAAGATCGGGCCCTGCTCGCAGCCAGGGTGCTGCACGCCGGACAGGTCTGGATCAACAATTATGACGGTGCTGACTACACAGTACCGTCGGGCGGTTTCAAGCAATCGGGCAACGGCCGGGACAAGTCGCTGCACGCGCTGCACGAATATACCGGGCTGAAGGCCACCTGGATCGAATTGGCCGGAACAAACGAAAAGGGAACATCATATGAAAATGATCATCGGCATTTTCATTGGGATGGCTGCGTTGTCGCACGCCGCCGAAGCCCGCGATCTGGCTTCCATTCGAAAAGACGGCTCGATCAGGATCGCGACCGAGGGAGCCACTCCCCCGTTCAACTACTTCAAGGACGGTAAACTCACGGGGTTCGACGTCGACCTCGGAACGGCCCTGGCGGGAAAAATGGGTGTGAAGGCCGAATGGAAGGCATTGTCCTTCGACACGCTGCTGGTCGGCTTGGGACAAGACCGTTTCGACCTCGTCATCGCCGGCCACGGCATTACGCCTGAACGCAGCGCCGCCGTCGACTTCAGCACACCCTACTTGTGCAGCGGAGCGGTGATCGTCGCCCGCGCTGGTGGTCCGACGACTGAGGCCGAGTTAAGGGACAAGACCGTAGGCGTACAAACGGGCACGACCTATCTGACGGCCATTCGGAAAGTGGACGGCGTGGGTGAGATCAAGACATTTCCCAAAGACACGGACGCTTTGCAGAATCTCATCAACAAGCGGACCGATGCTTGGGTTTCGGACAAGATCACCGCATTGGATGCCGCCAACAAGAACCAGGCTGCCAATCTTCAGATCGGCGACATGCTGTTCGTCGAACAGTATGGCATGGCGATCGCCAAGGGCAATGGCGAGCTGCTCGCTGCGGTGAATGAGGCTTTCTCGGCCCTGCTGACCGATGGCACCTACGCCAAAATCTCCAAAAGCTACTTCGAAAGAGATGTACGCTGCCACTGACAATCAGCTCCGAGGAACGGGTCAATGTCACTGTTTGTTGGACTTGCGATGCGCTTCCCAACGATTGACGGCGGCCAACGGCGAAATGCCGACACGATGATTATGGCCTTTTGCGTCGTTGGGCTTTGGGTCACATTGTCGGTAATGCCGTTGCTGTTATCGCCGTTGCCTTCGCCGATCGGTTCCGCGGCAGTCCAATTCGGCGAAGGCGCGCGCATGACAGTGCTGCTTACGACGGCATCAGGATCTGCGGGCATCGTTCTCGGGGTTCTCATCGCCCTTGCCCGCATGTCGAAATCAAGAACGCTTACGACTGGAGCATTGGGGTTTGTGTGGATCATTCGCGGCACCCCGCTGCTTGTGCAAATCCTTTTTGTCTATTCGCTCTGCCTTCACTTCTGCCGGGCCTCGAGCTTTCGGATTTTTGGTCGGCAGTGGTGGCATTGACCGTCAATGTCGGGGTGTATAATTCGGAAGTTATCCGCGCTGGCATTCAGGCCATCCCGTCCGGGCAGTGGGAAGCGTCGCGCGCACTCGGTTTGCGCCCGTTGCCAACGTTGTACAAAGTGATCCTGCCGCAAGCGACGCGGATTTCCCTGCCACCTTTAGTCAACAACATGGTGGCTCTGCTCAAGGATTCCAGTCTCGCCTATGTCATCGGCGTGGTCGAACTTTCGCTCGTCGGCAACCGCGTCCAGGCTGAGAGCTTCCGTCCTATTCCCGTTTTTGTCACGATAGCGACGCTCTATCTCGTACTTACAACAGCAGTTACCGTGTTCAGCGGTGCCCTGGAAAGGCATTTATCACGAACCGACCTGAAGGACTGAAAAACCCCGACCAACCCCAAACGACAGCTCAACTCCGGAGAATTATCACGCGCCCTCTACTCATAATAATGCGGTGCTGTAGCGATTTCCCGCTGACTGTCGAGATCGTGGTGTAGCCAGACGCGTGCGCCCAGGTCATGCTCCATTTGCTTGGCTGTATCAATTGATCGCTTGGTGAGTTCGAGGTCGAAGTTCGATTGCCGCAGCGCCGAATTGGCGTAAATAGTCCATCTTCAGCGCATCGCATTGGAGGACGACATCAGTGCGGAACGTCTGGTCGTCGTGCTCCCGGAATTGCCGATGCCTAGCATGCAGGTGAGCCGCCTGCATGCATTCGGTCAGCAAGTGCCGATACGGGCGAGGTTGTTTGTCGACTTTCTCGCGCAGCGTTTCGCCGAGATGGTTGGTTCGCGAGCGCGACCGGAACACACTCAATGAATGCCACTTGGAGAAGCAGGCGCGAACTACTATTTTGTCGAGTTGCTGCCCGACATCTGGCACTACGCAGCGTACTCAATCCACCCGCTGCATCGGGAGAATCCTTTGATGCAGACGGGAAAGCTGAAATATTTAAGGCCATCATATCCGTGGCCGAAAAGGTTCGGCTGGTGGACTGTCAGTAGCCGCCCACTTTCGAAAACTTCTCAAGAAGAACTGAATTGCCATGTCTGAAACACCGCAGCCCTCTTGATGGAGGATGGAAATGAAGCGCAGCGATGTCCTGATCGTCGGCGCTGGTCCGACAGGTCTCGTGCTTGCCCTCTGGCTGACAAAACAAGGCGTGAGGGTTCGTATCATCGACAAGGCGAATGGACCGGGAACGGCGTCCCGGGCCCTCGCCGTCCAAGCACGCACGCTCGAGCTTTATTGCCAGCTCGACCTCACCGGCGAAATTCTCAAGACAGGTCACAGGGTCGCTGGCATCAATTTATGGGTCAAAGGCAGGAAGGCAACGCGCGTCGCCCTTGAAACCATTGCTGAAGGACTAACCCCTTACGGGCCGTTTATCTACCCGCAGGATCAACACGAGCGCTTGCTCATCATGCGTCTCGAAGCGCTCGGGGTGCAGGTCGAGCGAAACACTGAGCTTCTCAATTTCATTGACACCGGTGATCAGGTTGCGGCAACTCTGCGCCTTTCCGGCGGCAATCAAGCGCGGTGCGAAGCAAGCTACCTTGCCGGCTGCGACGGCGCGCGTTCGGTTGTAAGGCAGATACTGGGCACTGGGTTTCCTGGCGGCACCTACCAACAAGTATTTTACGTCGCCGACGTCGATGCCGCCGGTCCCACTTTGGACGGCGAACTGCACGTTGACCTCGACGAGGCAGATTTCGTTGCGGTCTTCCCATTGAAAGGCAAAGGTCGCGCACGACTGATAGGAACCGTCCGTGACGAACGGGCGGCACGTTCCGAAAGCCTGAAGTTTGAAGATATCAGCGATCGCGCCATCCAGCACATGAAAGTGCAAATCCGGAAGGTCAACTGGTTCTCGACGTATCACGTTCATCACCGCGTCACTGAACGTTTTCGCAAAGGCCGCATCTTTCTCCTGGGCGACGCCGCGCACATTCACAGTCCAGCCGGCGGCCAGGGCATGAACACCGGCATCGGGGACGCCATTAATCTGGCGTGGAAATTGAAGGCGGTGCTGATGGATCAGGCGTCACCTGCCCTTCTCGATACTTACGAGACCGAGCGCCGGACCTTTGCCCGAAAGCTCGTGGCGACCACCGACAAAGGTTTCACCCTCGCAACCGCTCAAGGACGGGTGGCGGACTTTATCCGCACCCGCATTGTTCCTCTGGTTGTTCCAACGCTCTTCAAATTTGAGGCGGCCCGCGACTACATGTTCGGTGCTGTGTCCCAGATCGTCGTCGCCTACCACGACAGTGCCCTCAGCCAGGGTCGGGCCGGTGACGTCACCGGCGGCGATCGCCTTCCATGGGCAGCGATGCCGGGCGACGATAATTTCGCGACTTTGCAGGCGATCCGCTGGCAAGTCCATGTGTATGGTGCAGCCAGCGCAGACCTTCGCAACTGGTGCATGCGACATGGTCTTTTGCTAAATATTTTCCCGTGGCGACAGGATTACCTGGGAACCGGCCTCGCCCGCAACGCCATGTATTTGCTGCGGCCCGACACCTATGTTGCGCTTGCTGCCTACCAGCAGGATCCGGACGCATTGCGATGTTATTTCGTCGATCGTGGACTTTCGATAAAGCATCTTTCTCAGTCGGCTTGAATCCTCGATGGGGAACAGGACGTGTCCGCTAACGATACGGAGCCTTGTATTATATCGCCAATGCGCCGACTGTGTGCACCGCTGCCGACGAGCAATCTCGGCAAAGCGCGCCACAAGTGGCCATCCTTTCTCAGCGCTGCGCCAAGGCGATGAAGCGTTCAATCGAGGCCACGTTCCTGTCGGGGCCAAAGCAACGTTGTCATGAAGATCGCATAGGCGACGGCCACCAGGATGTAAGTCACCCGGGTGGAAAAGGAATCGGCGGCAGACCCCGGAAGCGGTGACACGCCTGTTCCGAATACGAGGAGGAAGATCGTCAAGGCGCCTGCATAAAGTTTGGCGGCCGGCGCATGCATGGCAGCACGACCGCCAAATACCAGGCCGGCCAGCAGCACCAATAGAAAGAGGAAACTGAGCGACGGCCGTACATGAAGCAGCCCGAACGCGACGGACGCGGCCACGCCTCCCGTGATATTGGTTATCACGATCCCCATGGCCGCGCGCGTGCTAGCTGCAACGTCGAATTGCGAGAGCAACGACACGACTGTTATCGGAATAACAATCGCTGTGGCCAGCCCTTCACGTGTCAGACAGGCAACGACCGCGATCAGGAGTATGGCGGTGTTGGCGGCAGCGTAGCTTGCCGCACGCGGATACGTCGTCGCCGTCGCGGCTTTAAGAGCGGGGCTACCTCTGTCTGGGATCAGGGCATGGGCCGCCCACATCAAAAGCATTCCGGTGACCACACTTTGAACCAGGATCATAAGAATGGTGTCGCCGAGATCCTCGTTCAGGATTGTGAGGAGCGGCACCATAACCGCAATGACCAGGACAAGAAAGATTGTGGGGCCGCCCTTGCCGTTCGCCTGCTGGTAGAAACATCCAAAGTAAATCAACCCGAGCAGCAGCAACAGAACCGGCGGCCGGTCGCCAGTCAATACCGTTACGAATTGCAGAAGCGCTCCAACGACAAGAATTAGCACAGTTATTGCCAACGCCTTTTGCACCGGCAGGGGGCGGGAACTGGAGATCAGAAACTGTGCCGCAAACAATGGCCCAAGGAACGGGATGACAGCCCCCGAATAGACCAACCAGGTAAAGCCGACCGCAACGGCAAGCGCTATGCGCAGACCCTTGCGCTTTACATTAATGTCGTCCTCGTGCGTAAGGTGTGCGTCAGCTGACATAGGTGAGGACCGACAGAATTCGGATCCAGATGCTGCCGAGCGCGTTGGTGACCGGATGGTCCCCGGTGTAGATGACCACATTCACCTGCGAACCATACCGCACGCCTTTCGGCCGCCCTTTGTCGAGAACGAGGCGGATGGGAAAGCTTTGCGGCGTTCTAACCCAGCCGGTGTCTGTGGAAATCTTCGGTAGGCCCGTCGCTGGGTCGACACTTCCCTGAGCCACCCCCATCCCGATGCCTTCAACGGTGGCGGCGAAAATCTGCCCGGGGAGTACATCGAAAAGCACCTCCGCATGGTCACCGGCGGTAACCATCTCAAGGCTGTTCTCCTTAAACGCGGCCGTGATCCAAATGGTGCCGGTATCGATGAAGGTCATTGCACTCTCGCCTGCGCTCACCATGCCCCCGACGGAAAGCTGAAGATTGGTGACGACGCCTTCTGCGGGCGCTGAAACCGTCGTGCGCAGCAGATCAAGCTGAGCCGTTTCAAGCGCCGCGAGCGCTTCCTTCAATTGCGGATTGTCCTTTCCTGAGGGTCCAAGTTCCTCCTGAGCCCGTGCAAGTTCGGCTTCGGCGGCATCCACGCCTGCATCTGCCTGGTCCAGCGCGGACGCAGCCTCATCATATTTTGCCTGGGCGTAGATACCGCGCTTGACAAGTTCCATGGCGCGGGTGGCTTGATCCTGGACATTGACGCGGACCGCCTTCGTCTCCACCACCCTAGCTTGGGCGGCATCGACGGCCGCTGTCGAAGCGCCGATCGTCTGACCTACCCCTGCAAGTCGTGCTTCCGCCTCCGCAACTGCAAGACGGTACTGTTCGGGGTCCAGGCGAAACAGCATCTGGCCGGGCGTCACGGCGCTGTTGTCGGTCACGCCCACTTCAATGACTCGCCCGGTAACCTCCGGCGCTATGGCAACGACATATGCACTGACGGTCGCCTTCGAGGAAGACGGAGTGCGCCGCTCCATGAAAACCGTCACGACGAAGAGAAGGAGTGCTACCAGGAGCACGGTAATCGCGACCCTGCGCTGGGGGTTTTTCTCTTTCAGAGGTGCGCGCACTCTACTTGGAGCATCATCATGAGGAGCCCCAGTTGCATCCGACGCCATGACGGTTCCCCCCAAAGATCGCGACTGTCGCGTTGCGCCTTTCCTCGCGCCCCGCACTGCGTTGGAAAGCAATTTAGTCCTAAGCTGTCGCCTTCGCAACGGACACCGATACGATGCCTAACCCAATGAATGCGCCCGACATAACAGCGTGAGGCTCAAGCTACATTAGGCTTCTCATGGCCCGTCCGAGGCGTGCTCAGAGCAAACATGTTTGCGTCTGTCTTGCAGGAACGCCGAAACAGGTAAATAATCAACAGGACGACCGAGCTACGTGGGAATCCAGGTTGACTGGGAAGGGGGCAGTAGCAATGGAGCCGAACGTTACAATCCCTGAGCGTGCGCCGTCGCTCTTGAGGATGCTCGATTCAGCGCTTCAGATCGGCCTCGTGGCCTTACTGATCTTTGCGTGTAGCCGCATCATATTGCCCTTTACGGGCATCCTGCTCTGGTCGGTGATCCTTGCGGTCATGCTCTATCCCCTGCACCAACGCTTGGTCGTCCGGGTCGGCAATCGCTGGTCGGCGACGTTAATCGGGTTGGTCAGCGTCGCGCTAATGCTCGTACCATTGATTCTGGTGGTGACGTCGCTTGGGTCTTCTATACTTGAGTTTGTCTCGGGCCTGCAAGACAGCAGTCTGACGGTGCCGCCGCCGCCGCTATGGCTTGGCGACCTGCCGCTGGTCGGCCAGAAACTGACCGAGACATGGGCGCTCGTCGCGACAAACATGCCGGCGGCGCTTGCCAAGTATGGCAAGATGCTCGGTGGGATTGCATCATCGCTGGCATCATTCGCGGGCGGTTTGGCCGCTGGTCAACTCTCGTTCGTACTTTCGTTCGCAGTCGCTGCCGTAATTATCGCCTATGGCGACGGCGCCACCGAATTCGCCAGTCGCATGTTGGAACGCATCACCGGCAGCAAGGCACAAGGCCCCCGGCTGGTTGCGATGACCGCCGCTACGATCCGAGGTGTGGCGGTTGGAGTAGTCGGCGTGGCGGTCATCCAGTCGCTGCTGATCGGAATAGGCTTTTTCGCCATCGGCCTTGCGTCAGCCGGCGTTTTGACCCTGGTGGTGCTATTGTTTGCCATCGTGCAGGTGCCGGCGGTGCTGATAACGCTCCCTATCATAGCCTATGTTCTTGCAACGGAAGCGACCACGCCGGCGATCATTTTTTCGATCTGGACGATCATTGCCGGGCTCAGCGACAACGTGCTTAAACCATTGATGCTCGGCCGCGGACTTGAAGTTCCAATGCCGATCATCCTCATTGGCGTTATTGGCGGCATGATCGCTGACGGGCTCCTCGGCCTGTTTGTGGGCCCAGTGCTCCTGGCCGTTGGTTACGTACTGCTCATGGAGTGGCTGCGGTACGACCCGATTGAGGGCGGGTCGCAAACTGAAGTTCCGCCGCCATGATCGCGGTTGCTCTTGCTGGCAATGTTGGCATGCCTTTCATTTCAGGTACTGGCATCGCCGTTCGCCGCCCGTTTCGTCCCCCAGGCTTTCCGGAAACCGCTCGACCCTAAGCCGCTTCGCGGAATTTTCCGTTAATTCTCGATTCTGATGGTAGTGATATCGGCAACATCGTCCAAGTCGCTTTTTGGCATTGCTTTAGAGGCAGCTTGGTGCATCCAGCGGGCCACCGCCAATGGATCGCAGTGCAGTTGGACCGCACTAGAATGCCGATCGGACGACGGCCGTTAAGTCGCCCTGTGACGCTCTAGACACGCGCCCAGCAAGCTTCGAAGCCAAATCCCGTCGGGGCGCTCGCCGACGGACGTTGACAGATTGTCCAAAGGACGCATGACAGCCCCGCAGCGGGATTTAGGGCTCTGGCCATACCGAATGGCAGGCATCGTTTCGTAAATCCATGCTTACCTATCGCTCGGACCGCCGGAAACTAAAGCGCGGCGGGGCTGTCAGCTTCCAAATTTACAAATGCCGCTCCAGGGGAGCCCAATAACATAGGCTGTCCAAAAAAATGTTACGCAAAAAAGAAAGGCCCTAACGGGGCCTTTCCAGGGATCAGAAGTCGTTAAACCGACGGATCAGAACGGAGAGTCCGGGAAGTAGAATTCCTTGGCATTGTCCTTGGTGACAAGGGTCGCGTCGAGGATGTACTTGCCGCGCACTGGAACCTGGTCATAGAAGTTTGCCACCGTCAGTTCCATCGCCGTTGCTACCATTGACGGCGGATAAAGGACGTTGATCGGGGTCATCTTGTCGCCGTCAGCAACGCGCTTGATCATATCCTTCATGCCGGCGCCGCCGATGACCATCTTGATATCGGTGCGCTTGGCCTGGTCAATGGCTTCGAGTACGCCAACTGCCATGTCATCGTCCTGGCACCATACGGCATCGATCTTCGGGAATTTGGTCAGATAGTCCTGCATAATCTTGAAGGCATCATCGCGCGACCAATTGCCGAACTGCTTGTCGAGAACCTTGATGCCGCTGCCGGCGATGGCGTCGTCGAAGCCTTTCTGCCGCTCTTCGTCAATGACGATCGGCAGGCCACGAATAACCGCGACGTCGCCGGTCTTCAGTGTATCCTTCAGGTACTCGCCAGCGACGCGGCCGAGTTCGGGATTGTTGCCGGCAACGTAAAGATCTTGGATCGTCGGATCGGAAAGAGCGCGGTCGACGACGGTGACGAAGATGCCCTTCTCTTTCACGGCGCGGATCGGATCGGTCAATTCGTCCGAATTATGCGGCAGGGTCACCAGCGCATCGATGCCCTGGGTCGTCAGATCTTCGAGGGCATTGGCCTGCGAAGCGCCGTCGGGCGAGGTTTTGATGGTGATCTTCAGGCCGGGGTGAGCGGCTTCGAGAAGCTTGGCGGCACGTTCCGCGTGATAGACGACGCCGCCAGTCCAACCATGGTCGGCCGCCGGAATCGACACGGCGATATTGACCTTCTTGTCCTGCGCGTAGGCGAGGGTCATCGTCGAAGCGAGCGCCGCTCCAACAAGACCGATCAAGAGTTTACGCATTTGTCTTCTCCCAATTTTCTGCTCGGGCCTTGATTGCGGCGCGGTGGGTGGCCCTCATCCCCCGTCCGGTCTCGTTTGGGCGGCCTGGCCGCCCCTTTTGTTGGCATCAGGCTTTTTTCTTCTGCAGCGTGCGCTGCACAAGCATGGCAATGATGATGATCGTGCCCTGGACGGCACCGATTAGGTATTCGCTGACGATATTGGAAAGCACCATGATATTACCGACGACCTCCAGCATGAAGGCGCCGCAGATCGTGCCCCAGATGCGGCCGACCCCGCCTCGCAGTGCCGTGCCCCCGATGACGACCGCGGTGATCGCCTGCAATTCCCAAAGCATGCCCGTTGTCGTCGTCGCGGCGCCGAGCCGCGGAACATAAACGACGACTGCGATGGCGACGCAGATGCCCTGCAGAATATAGGTCATTGCCCGCACGCGGTTGACGTGGATGCCCGAATAGCGCGCTACGTCTTCGTTGGAGCCAACGGCGATCACATGGCGTCCGAACGATGTCTTGTAGAGGATGAATGCGCCGAAGAGGCCAACAACGAAGATGATCCAGACGGGGATCGGCAGGCCAAGCAACACACCGGTATAGACCGGGCGGAACATGTTGCGCATCGCAATCGATTTCATGGCGATCGAGCCGCCATCGGCCAGCCACACTGTCACGGAACGATAAATCGCCATGGTGCCGAGCGTCACGATAAAAGGCTCGATCCTGCCGATGGTAATGACAGCGCCGTTCAAAAGTCCCGCAAGTGCGCCCACGCCAATAGCTACGACAACGCCCGCCGCAAGCATCGCCATGTCGCCGTCGATGGCGCCCGAGTTCAGGAACAGGATCATGATGCCAGCGACCAGCGCCGCCATCGAGCCAACCGAAAGGTCAAGTCCACCGGCCGAGATCACAAAAGTTGCCCCAACGGCAATGATGGCAATGAACGACGACCGCGTCAGGACGTTAAGCAGGTTGTCGATCGAAAGGAAGTTCGGATTGACGAGCGCCCCGAGGATGAACAGGGCCGCGAGCGCGAGGAAGGGCGCAACCGCCGTCTTGTCGAGATCCGCCAGTTTGCGGCCAAAACCGCGTGTGTCGGTGATTACCTTGGTGTCGTTCATGCGTTCCCCGCACTGTAAAGCTCAGCTTCATTGATCTTGACGCCGGTCGCGTAGACGACGATTTCATCTTCCGTCATCGCATCTCCGGTTACCTCGCCGACTATGCGCGATGAACGCATGACGAGAATGCGGTGACAGATGCCGATGAGTTCCTGCATCTCGGAGGAAATGACGACGACCGACTTGCCGGCCTTGGCAAGATCGGCGATGAACCTGTAGATTTGCTCCTTGGTGCCGATGTCGATACCGCGTGTCGGTTCGTCGATGATGACGATACTCGGTTCAAGCAGCATCATCTTAGCCAGGAGCAGTTTTTGCTGGTTACCGCCCGAAAGCTGGCCGGCGAGAAGATCGCGTCGCCGCGCCCTTATATCGAAATCCGAAATGGCCTTGTCGAGGCTTTTATCCTCGCGCTTGCGCTCGATGAGCGGTCCATTGGTAAACTTATCGAGCGTTGCCAGCGTGAGGTTGGTTCGAAGATCCTGCGCTAGCAAAAGGCCCTTGCCCTTGCGGTCTTCGCTCAAATAGACGATGCCCGCGGCCATGCTGTCACGCACGCTGTGGAACTTGACCGGGCTGCCGTTGAGCTTGATTTCGCCATGGGCGGTGCGCAGGCCAACGATACCCTCGAAGAGCTCCGTGCGCCCGGCGCCGATCAGGCCGGCAAACCCCAGAATCTCACCTTTTCGCAAGGCAAAATTCGCATCGCGGGCATAGCCGGGGACATCGAAGTTCTTTACCTCGAGCACGGTTTCACGGGTCGCGGTATCCTCGCGCTCAGGGTAAAGCTTGGACATGTCGCGACCAACCATGAGCCTTGCCATATCGACCGGTTCGAGTTCGGCGGCACTGCGCGTCGCTATCAGCTTGCCGTCGCGCAGAATGGTGATGCGGTCGGCTATTGCCGCCACTTCAGGTAGACGATGTGAAATGTAAAGCACCGCAACACCCTTGTCGCGCAGATCACGGATAACCTTAAGCAGGGCTTCGGTCTCGAAGGGCGTCAGCGACGCCGTCGGTTCATCGAAGATGACAACACGATGCGGAACCTGCAATGCCCTTGCGATCTGCACCAACTGGCGGCGGGCGATGGAAAGCCGGGCGATCTGGGTCGTCGGCTCTATTTCGGCGCCAAGGCTGCGCACGGCCTCGGCGGACTTTAGGTTCATCTCGCGGTCGTTGACCATGAGGCCGCGCTTCAATTCGCGGCCCATGAAAATGTTCTGCGCGACCGTCAGGTCCGGTGCGAGCAATATTTCCTGATGCACGAGGACGAGACCGCGATGTTCCGCATCGACGGGACCGTGGAAGGTGATGGGCTCACCGTCAATTGCGACCGTGCCCCGCGTGGGCGCAAGGTGGCCGCTCAGAAGCTTCATCAGGGTCGACTTGCCCGCACCGTTCTCTCCAATGATGGCATGGACCTCGCCCGGCATCACCGACAGGCTGATATCGGTCAGGACCTCGACGGGTCCGAATGCCTTGGCAATGCCGCGCGCTTCAAGAACGGGTGTCTCCGTCATGATCCGGGCTCCCGCAGGAGGAAGGGGGATGAGGCAAGATAAGCCATTACACCTTGGTCCAGACGCCGCCGGCCTTTGAGGACCTTACCGCAGCTTCGATGAATTCCATGCCGGTAAGGCCGTCCTCTACCGTCGGGAAGATAACGTCTTTCGGCGCCTTCTTGCCGGTGCGCGCCGCAATAATCGCCTGTGCCGCCTCGCTGTATATGTTGGCAAAACCCTCAAGATAGCCTTCGGGATGACCGCTCGGCACGCGGGTCAAACGCGCGGCCTCCGGCGTCGCGCCGGCGCCGCCGCGGGTAAGCAACTGCTTTGGCTTGCCGAACGGCGTGTACCAAAGATAGTTCGGATCAGCCTGGGTCCATTCGAGGCCGCCCTTGGTGCCGTAAACGCGCAGCTTCAGGCCGTTCTCGTTGCCGGGCGCTACCTGGCTTGCCCAGATCATGCCCTTTGCCCCGCCATCAAAACGCAAGAGGATTTGCACATCGTCGTCGAGCACCCTGCCCTCGCCGAAGCTGGTCAGTTCGGCGCATAGCTGCTTCAATTTCAGACCGGAGACGAAGCAGGCCAGGTTATAGGCGTGCGTTCCTATGTCGCCGATGGCGCCGCCCGCACCCGAACGTTTCGGATCGACGCGCCATTCGGCCTGCTTGGAACCTGTGGCCTCGGTCTTTTCGGTCATCCAGTCCTGCGGGTATTCGGCCTGAACGACACGCAAATCGCCAAGCAGTCCCTTGTGCACCATTGCCCGCGCCTGGCGGATCATCGGGTAGCCGGTGTAATTGTGGGTAAGAATGAACAGCTTGCCACTCTTGGCAGCAAGGGAGACGAGTTCCTTGGCCTCCTTGACCGTCCTCGTCAGCGGCTTGTCGCAGATCACGTGGATGCCGGCTTTCAGGAATGCCTTGGCGGCGGGCGCATGCATGTGGTTGGGCGTGACGATCGAGACCGCCTCAATGCCGTCGGCCCGTCTGGCCTCGATCTTTGCCATTTCCTCGAAGGATGTATAGGCACGCTCATCCGCAATGCCGATCTCGCGCGCCGATAACTTGGCTCGCGCCGCCTCGGACGATAGCGCGCCGGCGACCAGTTCGTATTGGTCATCCAGGCGCAAGGCAATGCGATGCACCGCACCGATGAAGGCGCCCTGCCCGCCGCCGACCATGCCGATGCGGATGCGGCGCGACGCCGGTTTTTCTTTCGATGCTCCGATGGCCATCCTTACCCCCTCAGTTCAAGCCAAGAATACGGCGATTGGCGGCATCATCAGTGCCGGCGCCGGCAAAATCATCGAATGCGCGCTCGGTGACGCGGATCAGATGTGCGTTGATGAATTCGGCGCCCTCACGCGCGCCATCCTCCGGATGCTTGAGCGCGCACTCCCATTCGAGAACCGCCCAGCCATCGAAATCATGGGCCGTGAGTTTCGAAAATACCGCGCCGAAATCAACCTGACCATCGCCAAGCGAGCGGAAGCGGCCGGCGCGGTTGACCCAGGACTGGAAGCCGCCATAGACGCCCTGGCGCCCCGTCGGATTGAACTCGGCATCCTTGACGTGGAAAGCTCTGATCCGTTCATGATAGATGTCGATGTAGTCCAGATAATCGAGCTGTTGCAGCACGAAATGTGAGGGATCATAGAGCAGGTTGGCACGCGGGTGATTGTTCACACGTTCAAGGAACATCTCATAGCTGATGCCATCATGGAGGTCTTCCGAAGGATGAATCTCATAGGCTGCGTCAATGCCCTGCTCATCGAGGTAATTGAGGATCGGTGTCCAGCGCTTGGCAAGTTCATCAAAGGCCGCTTCGACGAGACCCGCAGGGCGCTGTGGAAACGGATAAATATACGGCCAGGCGAGTGCGCCGGAGAACGTCGGCATCGATTTGAGGCCGAGGTGCCGCGAGGCGCGGGCCGCGCGCTTCAACTGGTCAACTGCCCATTCCTGCCTTGCTTTCGGATTGCCATGAACTTCCGGCGCTGCAAAACCATCCATCATCTCGTCATAGGCGGGATGGACCGCAACGAGCTGGCCCTGCAGGTGGGTTGAAAGCTCGGTGATGGTCAGCCCGTGTGCGGCGGCCGTCCCGGCGAGCTCGTCGCAATAGTCCTTTGAATCGGACGCATTTTTCAGATCGATCAGACGTCCATCCCAGGCCGGGATCTGTATGCCCTTGTAGCCGAGGGACGCGGCCCAGGCGCAGATGGCATCGAAGGAATTGAATGGCGCCGTATCGCCTGCGAACTGCGCGAGAAAAATGGCTGGTCCCTTGATCGTTTTCATATCGTTCCTCCCTTCAATCTGTCTGCCGTCAGGGCATGTTGTCCCTGAGAAAAATGTCGATGCGGATATGCTCCTGGCCTGGCACGATCGGTCGTCCCTCACGCAAGGCGGTGAGGATCCGCGCAGTGCTGCGCGCCATATGGCCGGCATCCTGATTGATTAGGGCATCGACGGTCCCGCGCACCAGATGGCGCCGGGTCGAGGCCGTCAGTTCATGGGCAACGAAAATCACGTCGGAAACGTGTCCCGTCGCCTCCAACGCGGCAATGACGCCAGCCTGCCCGCCGCCGGCATTATAGATCGCAACGAGATCGGGATGGTCTTTCAGCAGAGCGCTGGCTGCGGCCTCGACGCGCGCATTCTCGTCCCGGGCTTCGCGCACAGGAAGAACATCGAGGTTCGGGTATTCGCGCGAAATGATCTGTTCAAAGCCGAACTGGCGCTCGATGTGGTCCCGCAAGGCGAGCGAGCCGGCAATCATGCCAACCTTGCCCTTGCGCGGTCCGACGAACCTGCCAATGAGCGAGGCGGCGGTGCGCCCGGCAGCAAAATTGTCGATGCCGACATAGTGGGCCCGGCGCGAGTTTGGAACGTCCGAAACGAGGGTCAGCACCACCACCCCTGCATCGGCGAGCGCGTTGATGGCCTCCGTAACCGCCGGATGATCGAGTGCGACGACGGCGACGCCATCAATTCCGGAAGGCAGGTCTTCGAGGGCAGCAGCTACAGCCATACCATCGAACGTATCGACATGCTTGATCGAAAGGCGCACACGATCTTCAATATGTCGCTCGCGGGTCGCGCGAAATTCGGCGGCGAGGTTCTGCATGAACTCGTTTTCACCGGTCGGCAGGATGATGCGGAAATCGTAATCACGCCCGCGTGCAAGGCGTGATGCATGGGGGTCGGACAGAAAACCGAGCTGCTTTATGGCCGCGTTGACACGTTCGATGGTGCGCGCATGCACACCCATCCTCCCGTTCACGACGCGATCAACCGTTGCAAGACTTACGCCGGCTTCTCGGGCGACGTCTTCAAGCGTCATTTTCCCCACGAGAACTCTCCTCCGCCTGAAGTCTTAGATCAACCGAATGAGGTGTGCAACTCTTTTTGAGTTGTTTTGATGGGTTCTTTTGACGGTCAGTTTTCACTTCTTGTTATCAACCGACACATAGTTAGGTCGAATCTCCCTCATAGTGTGCCTCAAAGACCTTACAAAGCGCCGCACCCCCAAAATTCGGCTGCGCTGCCATTTGTTCCGCAGCCCATGTGCAGCAATCGTCGACACCTCCTCCCAGCTCCGCCGGTGGTCTAACAACCATGCAACACCGATCGGTCCATGTCAGATGGGAGTGTTCGGTGTGAGAATGACCTTTGGTGTTGCAATTTGATAAGGGGCCAGCTCATTAACGGAATGGTCCAGTAAACAGTATGTTTTTAGGCCCATTGTTTGGCAGCCTGAGCATCCAGTTTGGGCCTGGCGCTGATCGGGGGTGCGTCGAACACTGGCTTTGCTTTGCCAACAGCCAATGCCACTGCCCCGAACGCGAAATGGCAACCAAGATCAGTGTCGCAATGAGAAATAAATCTCTGGTGCGCAGGGGATCGTCTGGCGGCATAACAAATTCACATTTCTGCGGGCGCAAACGTCGCTCAAACACTGAGGAAATGTTGCATTCCAGCGGCTGCGGCGGGGCTTAGTCCATGAAATATTGCGGAAACCTGCGGCGAAGAAACGGGACCCACTCGGTCCAGTTGTTCCGCAAAAATATCCATTTGCCTGCGCGCCATGCTTTTAAAAACGCCAATCCATCGTGAGGGGCAAAATCAATGGCAAAATCGATTGCTAGGCTTGGGTCCTCGCGCTCGCCGTAATCAATTTTGGCCGTGGCTTCCTCGTTTTGCCTATGCAGTGGTTCAAAGCCTCTTGCCTTCATCACAAGGGGTCCTCAGTGATAATGACCGTATCTTTCGAGTCCAAGGGGTCGGGATGCATGGTTATTTCCATGTTAGTTGCAAGCCTCCGATGAGGCTGGCGCGCTGGAGGGCACTAGGTCTGGCGGGGGTGAAAAGACGAGAGCTCGACCGCCAGACCTCAGCTATGGGGAGTGTTGTTCCTAGAGAGGAATGCCAGAAAGATTTAAATTTGCGCCCTATCGGGTAGTTTAGGTGCCTAATTACACGAGCTGGCGACCCGCCAGTGAGGCGACAGTGACCTCACCGCCGATCGTGTCGTAGTCGCGCTTTTCCATCCACCAGCAAAATATAGAACGCCCATTTTGCTGGCGTTTTGGCGGGCGGGTGAGTCAGGCTTTTGAAAGTGGTTACAGTTCTAAACTTTATCTCGGGCTTCCGATTTTCGAGGCCGCGCTGGACGAAGTTTTCGCCGACTTCAGTTGCGGGGCATATCCGGCCAGCGCGTCGAGCGCCTTTCAAGCTTGCTGGAAATGCTGCGCCTTCCTTGGTCAGTCCGCACCACCCGCAGCGCCTGCACGGTCGCGATTCCTGTTCAACAGCTACTTTGTGGCTATGGCCCTCGCTATTAGAGGGTGTTTCATCAGCCGTGGTCCGCCCGGCGCAAACGCTCAATAAGGACATCGACCTCGTTCGTAACGATCATAAATCGGTTCCACCCGCCCGGTTTCGGATCGCCGCCCGCCTGACCACCGCTCCCCGCACCTGGGGCGCTAAGATACAACGTCAAGTCGTCGCGCAGCAGCGCGGCGAACTTGCCCGGAGTGTGCTTGTCGATCTTGAAATCGAGATTGTCTCGATAGAATGCGACCGCCTCGTTGACGTCCGCAACGATGTATCGGACGGATACCATTCAACCTTCTCCTCTGTATTGTGGCTACAACGGTCAACGCGCGCAAAGGTTTCCTGTAGGTGGAGCTGAGCGCAGAACCGGGGTTGTACAGCACTAAGGCCCGCTCCACCATTTGATGAAGCGAGCACGAAACATAGGCGTTAGATTGTCGAATATTCGTTCGATTTGAACGACAGATGCTTCACGTTCTCCGGTCCATCGAAACTTTCCGAATGTTGGCCCAAGTCTGCTTGTAGTTGGGAAGCACCAATTCGTTGGTCCCGGCGTTGATCACATTGCCGACTGCGCCCGTCGGATAGCCAAACAGCATGTGCTGTGGATCGGGGCATCGCGATTCTTGCCTCGCAACAACTAGCATTACGCTAGTCGCCGAACGCGAATTGGTCTAAATAAAATCAAACTCCAGGTGCGGTGTCCAATGGACCGATTTGATGCAATGCGCGTACTGCTTGCGGTGGTCGACGCCGGCAGCCTTTCCGCAGGCAGTCGAAAGTTGAATGCTCCGTTGCCAAGTGTCAGCCGCAAAGTGGCCGACCTTGAGCGTCATCTCGGCGCAAATCTCATAATCCGCACAAGTCGGAACCTGCAACTGACTGATGCCGGACGAGATTACGTCGAGTCGGCCCGAAAGATCATGGCAGACCTCGAGGAGATCGAGCGTCGTGCTTCCGGGGAATATCAGACGCCTCGGGGAATTCTGACGATTACAATGCCCGTCGAGTTTGGCAACCGTCACGTGCTTCCGATAGCACTGGAATTTATTGATCAACATCCGGAGGTTTCGTTAAACCTCCTGTCACTCGACCGCTCGGTTCATCTTGTCAGCGAGCAGGTCGACATTGCCATTCGCCTCGGCGAACTCGCGGACAGTTCCCTTTACGTGGTCAAGGTTGGACAGTTTCGCCTACTGACATGTGCCAGCCCTAGCTATCTGAAGCGATTCGGACTTCCACTACATCCGTCCGAACTGCCGAACCACGATGGTATCATTTTCAACAAGCGAACATTCTTCTGGACGTTTGATGTCGAGGGTGTGCCGACCGAGGCGGTTCCGCGCAGTCGGATCGAGGTCAACACCGCGGCCAATTGTGTCGCCGCGGCTCTCAGCGGCGTTGGTATCGCCAGGCTCTTCGACTATCAGGTACCTGACGAATTGTCTTCAGGTGCGCTTGTCCCGATCCTGAACGAATTTGGCGGAAAGCCCAAGCCAATCCACATTGTGTATCCTCGCCAGGGTCTCCTCGCGCTCAAGGTGCGCTCGTTCATAGACTTTGCACTACCCCGGCTTCGAGCGGTATGCAGCGGTGAAAACGAAGCGGCAGAAGGATCGAGACGCTCACCTGAATGAAGCGCGAACCTCAGCGATGGTCTGCTCCGGTTTCTGCAAGTGAGGATAGTGGCCGACACCGGGAAGAACATCGAATTTTGCCCCGACCTTGTCCGCGAACTCACCCCCCATCTCCTTCTTGATGTAGAGATCTCTTTCACCCCAAATCACTTTCACCGGCGTCGTCAGCTTGTCGAGATTTGCCTCGAAATATTCCTGGTCCCGTGTGAAGTTGGAGTAATAGTAGTAAAATGCGTCAGCCGAGGTGAGATTCCCATGGCCCCAGCTGCGGATCATGTCGTCATTTACGTCCACCTTGAGATCGAACTGTTGTTCCTTCGGAAGATCCCGCCTGTAGGCGTTAGCAAGTATTTCAGCACTCGTTTTGTTCATATAGGCGCGAGTTATCGACGCGCCGGGTTCCGCTTTAAGGTTCTGCAGACTCTCGAACATATACGCGGGCCTGTTGAATGGCGCGAAGTCTCCGACGACTATGCTTTTAGCGATACTAGGCTCGTCGAGAGCAAGCAACAGAGCAGGCAGGGCACCAATATCCGTCGCATGGATCGTCAGATGCGATTGATCTATGCCGGCTTTTTCGATGTAGGCTTTGAGCACATCGGCGTAGCTTTTTGGCGCGTACGAGAAGTTCCCGATAGCTGGTCTGGAGGATTTGCCATATCCCGGCCAGTCGAACGCATGGACTTCGTAGTCGTCCCCGAGGGCGGTCGAAATATCTTTCCAGACATATAACGTTTCAGGGAAACCGTGCAGAAAGAGTACCGTTCCTTTCGGGCTCGGGTTGTGCACTATCATTCTGCGGAGCGTGATGTCCTTGTCGATTTCGATGAACCCGACATCGGCCGTACATGGCTTCAACATTTCCGTGATCCTTTCTGAAATTCAAGAAATCAGACGATCGAGGCGAGTCTGCAGCCTCGGACCGACCAGAAGAATGGTTGGTATGACAATGGCATAGCCGATGGTCCAGGAGCGCAGCCACGTCAGGGCAAAACCTTCCGCAAATCCGAAATTGAGCGCGAGCAGGACAAAGGAAATGATCCCGGTCGTGACAACACCCATCGACAAGGCGAAGGCGATCTTGCGTTTGAATTGTGTATTCATCTTCCTTCTCCAACATGTTGTTTTTCGACGCCTCGCTGATGCGAGCAGGTAGTCGACAAACTGGTGATTGTTACAGTCAAGAATAGAACATTGCAGGCCGCCACGAGTAGACCGAGATTGCGAGAGGGTGCCTCTTGAATCCGACACATTCCCAAGCTCGGGCTGGCGATGAAGCCTGAACCTGACCTCAAAGCAAGACGCCATTTTCTTTCGGTACTGATTCCTTAGTCATGACCAAGCTCGAGCCGTCGAACCGAACTTCGCGATGAGCACTGCAAGAGTTACGACGAACAGACCGTAGGCCAGAGCCGCCTGCCATGCCCCCATGGGAAAGCCAATCATCAGCAGCGTGTCGTTGCCGCCAGGAATCAGCAACGCTCCAACTCCCATCAGGGTACCCCCCAACGTTCTCCAGGCTAGGGTCTTGATTGTGGGCCATTTGAACAGAAACCGACGCTTCCTGAATCGCGCTGAAACAATGCTGCCACAAAACATGCAGACCAATGTCATGGGGCCCACCACAGGTATCGAAATGATTGACCCAAGCGAGGCTGTAATCGAGAAGCCAGGCGCGAAAACTGCCAAGATCGTAAAGGTGCTTCCGATCGCGACCATACATACTGTCAGCCGTGCAAAATTGGGCTTGGATTTCAACGACGCACCGAACCTCAGCGCCAGGGCGGCCAAAAGCGCGATTGAGAGAAGCAAGGGGCCAAATGGTACAGAAGCACTTATCGGCGACCGCTCCGGAAGGAGGTCAAACGCAGAGTCGATGTACAGCACTGCAAAGATGCCCACAAACGTGAACAAGAACTCGGAGTCGCCATTTCCGAAATGTCCAACGGATCCGAATACACAAGCGCCGTTCACATGGAGGCCGATTCCAAACAATATGGCTGCCGGAACCAAATATCCGAAGGGTGACCAACCCGACTGCATCGTCGGCGACGTTTCGAGGATTGCATATACGATGGCAGCCCAGACAGCACATTCAACGATAGCGATGAATCGCGCCGGCCGCCTTTCCAGCACCAGCTCTCTCGTGGCGATGACAGTACAAATTGATCCATTGTTAAGCGCGAAGCCGAGAACAAATGCCAGCACTCCGAGCGTAGCCATGCCCACCCAAAGCTCTATGCCAGAGAAACCAGCCCCAAATATGCCAGCGAGGAACTCGCTCACTCCAACCTGCTTCCGGTTTGAGACACGTCCAGAATTCGCATTGATTACGATCACTGCGATTCTCGCTACTGCTGCTCCTGCGAATAATGCCGTAAAGGCGCAGTGTGCCGGCCGGACAATTTCCGCAAGTTATAGTAGGTCCAATCTTCACAATACGCCACAGGATCGCCTCATTCTGCCTCAGAGACTATTGGCGCTTGAGTATCTGGCGGTATGGGGCATCCCAATCCATCCTTGCGCCCGGTGCTGTACCGGACACAAGGAGTCGATTGGACTGCGACGGTGTTCCCAATTGATGAAAGACACGTCCCCTATTCGGCAGCCCGTCGCTTGGGCAGCACCCAGCCTGAGCGCGGGAAATGGCAAGTATAGCCGCTGGGGTATCGCTCTAGGTAATCCTGATGCTCCGGCTCCGCTTGCCAAAAATCTCCCAACCGTTCGACCTCGGTCACAGCCTTGCCCGGCCATAAGCCCGATGCGTCGACGTCTGCGATGGTGTCCTCAGCTATTCGCTTCTGTTCATCGTCCACGTAGTAGATCGCCGATCGGTATGAACCGCCCACGTCGTTGCCCTGTCGGTTTCTCGTGGATGGATCGTGGATCTGAAAGAAATACTCCAGTATGCGCCTATAGCTGATGATCTCGGGATCGAAAGTGATCTCGATGCCCTCGGCGTGGGTGCCGTGGTTGCGGTAGGTCGCATTGGGCACGTCACCACCCGTGTAGCCGACGCGTGTGTCGATTACCCCGGGAAGCTTGCGGGTCAAGTCCTGCATGCCCCAAAAGCAGCCACCAGCCAAAACAGCTTTCTCGGTCATCTAAATATCCTCCACCTGGTCTAGGTACTCTCCGTAGCCCTTAGCCTCCATTTCATTGCGCGGAATGAAGCGAAGCGAGGCAGAGTTGATGCAGTAACGAAGTCCGCCTCGGTCTTGTGGCCCATCGGCAAACACGTGGCCGAGGTGACTGTCGCCATGCACCGAGCGAACCTCCGTGCGCACCATGCCATGCGCATCGTCCCGCAGTTCATTCACATTAGTGGGCACTATGGGCTTGGTGAAGCTAGGCCAGCCACAGCCGGAATCGAACTTGTCGGACGACGCGAACAGCGGTTCGCCAGAAACGATGTCGACATAAATTCCCGGTTCCTTGTAGTCGTTGTACTCGCCAGTAAAGGGGCGCTCGGTGCCGTTTTCCTGAGTAACCCGATATTGCGCAGGCGTCAGTTTGCCGACCGCCTCATCAGTCTTTGCGTACTTCATTGCATTACCTCCATTGTTGGTTCTGCCTGAATATGGCGAGCGGCCGAGACGATTCCCAATACAGGGTGTGCATAGATTCAATAGCTGCGCGATTCGGGAGGTTTGGCCGCCCTAGTCCAGTCATGCCGCACCGCCATATGTGCAATCTTGCGAATCTCGAGCGGGGTACCGGAACCTGAAACCGTTACAAATACGAGACCGCGTTCCAACGACATGCCCTGGATTGGTCGGGTTACTATTCCCTGCACCACGACGGAATGCTCGGGCATGATGCAGATCGCGAGGCCGTCTGCCACCATCTGCTGGACCCAGTCTTCGCGCTCGGCACTGAACCGCGGCTGCATCACCACCTCATCGTCCATCAGATGCTGCGTGATTTGGGTGTGAAACTCGCACGCCAGCCGATCGACATATGGATAGGAAGCCAGGGCCTCGGTGGAAACGACATCATTTTTGGCCAGCGGATGATCCTTCGCGCAGGCCAAGAGAAATCGCTCATGAAACAGCGGAACGACCTTGAGCTTGGGGTTGGGACGCGGCATCCCAGGCAGGATACAGGCGTGGTATTTGCCCGACAGCACTTCGTCCGCACTCTCTCCCGCCCCTAACTGATGCAAATTTATCCTGACGGAGGGAAGCTGGCCAAATACGTCGGCAAAGAACGCGCTAAACTTGGCAGGTCCAATGGTCGTGGCAACGGCGATGTCAAGAACGCGGCTTCTGCCCAGTACCGTCCTTTCGGAACGCTCGCGCACGTTTCGGAGAGCGAGTTCGACCCGCATGAATTCGGCTTCGATATCCCGACCAAGCGCCGTTAGGCGGCTGTCCTTGCCATCGCGATAGATGAGTGGGCTTCCCAATTCGTCCTCGAGACGCTGGATCGCCCGCGTCAGGCTTGGCTGCGAGACCCCACTACGACGGGCCGCCTCAGTGAAGTTCAATGTTTCTGCCAGATTAAGGAAGTACTTGACTTGATTGATGTCCATGGATGACGTCCCACTTTGGTAGCCCGAATGCTTTGCAGCATCTGCAATAAGACACCATCGCCCGTCGCTGATCTGGTCAGCTTCACCGTCAAGCCGCCTTGCTCCTGTTAGATCTTCCGGCCAAAATGCCTTGGTTCTGCTGAACGATCTGCGTGAGGAACTCGGAAACGATGCGAATACGCTTTGCGTTTCGCATGTCGTTTGGAATGATCAACCAGATATCTTCGTCCTGCTGGCAATGGGCAGGGTTGATTCTCACCAATTCACCTTCGGCGTCGGCGGTGACGCAGGGTAGGATCCCGATACCCACCCCGGCTTTTACGGCAAGCAGCTGCGCTTGAACAGAATCCAAAACCAGCGTGGCCACGCCGCCGCCAGCCCATGAACGCATTGCCCGCGGCAAGGCGGTATAAGCCATAGGGTCGCCCCACATGATCAGGCGATGCCCGGTGATGGGTGTGGCGTTCCTTGCGATCGGATGACGCTCCAGATACGCGCTGGACGCATACAAGCCGAAAGACATGCCGCCGACACGTTTGACGACGTAAGGTCCTTGTTCCGGTCGGCAAAGCCGCAAGGCGACATCGGCCTCGCGTTGTGGCAGTCGCGAAAGCGATGCGTTGATCGATATGCCGAGTTGAAGTTCTGGGTTGGCGTTCTGCAATGCTGGAAAGTTGGGTATAATGATTTGGTTGGCCAGCGTCTCAATGGTTGCGATGCGGACTGTTCCGGATGGCTGTACATCACGCTCGCCGAGATCATCCGCAATCTCCGCCATGCTCCCCTCAATTGCGATGGCCTTTTCCAACATCTCACGCCCGTCTTCGGTCAAATGATATCCGTGGGTATGGCGTTCGAAGAAACGGGTTCGCAACGAAGCCTCCAGGGTTTCGACTCGCCTCGCGACAGTGGATTGGCTGACGCCGAGCTGTTTGGCCGCGCCTGTCAGGCCGCCATGCCGCGCGACGGCAAGGAAGTAGCGAATGTCGTTCCAGTTCATCTCTTTCTACTTTCAGAAAATCAGATGCTGACGATAGCCGCATGCAATCATAATTGGAATGCAATAGAGTGTTCGAAACTCCGTATTGAAAGATCGTTTTTTATCGTTCTTTTACGCAGCCTCATCTCAAGACCATCTAATTCGAACCTGATTGGCCAACTTCCATGAAGAATGTATCAGCGGTAGGCATCGCGGCAGCCATATTTGCCTCTCTCACGTGGTCGATGAATTTTGTCGCTCCTTTCGTGATCGGAGATTATTCGATCTTCGATCTTGCCGCATGTCGGTTTCTCCTGTCTGGCTTGATAGGGGTCGGGATCCTTCTTGCCAGCGCACATCTACGTCGTGGACTTACGCTACAAGATTGGCTTGTCGCGGGTGGACTGGGCTTCATCGGATATGTGGGTTACTTCCTCACCGTCATGGTTGCCGCAGTATATGCAGGTCCCGTGATCCCCCCAGCCTTTCTCGGGCTTGTGCCTGTTGTCCTCGCGATCGCCGGCAATTTTCGCAGGCGGAGTATCTCCTGGGGACCTCTTCTGATTCCCCTTGCTCTGGCGGCGACAGGCCTGCTCTTGGTCAATGGCAGCGGTATCATGCAGGCGGATGTTCAGGGAGAAAGGTCGCTTGCGATCGGCATCGCTTTTGCCATTGCGGCCGTAGCACTGTGGACCTGGTTCGGGATCGCCAATCAGAGTGCGCTGCTGAAAAGGCCTCACATGGATGCGCGGGTCTGGACGGCACTGATGATGATCGGGGGAAGCATCCAGACTTTGGCATTTCTCCCGATTGGCTACGGAATGGATTTGTTCAGGGCTCCGGACCTCGGCTTCGGCCTGGGGGCCACCCGCAATCTCTATCTGCCAGCTTTGATGTTGGCAGCTGTGGCGTCGATCGGGGGAGCGTGGGCTTGGACGATAGCGTCACAGCGACTGCCAGTGGCGCTCGCAGGCCAGTTGCTGATGACCGAGATCGTTTTTGCCACCTGTTTTGGGCTGTTGGTCCAGCATCGTTTGCCAACCATTGCGGAGGCGGCCGGAATGATGGTGCTCGTTCTCGGTGTCGTCATGGCAATTAACGCCTTCCATTCTCCGCGGCGACTCAGAGCAGCATGACGCGCGGCGAGTCTGTTCAGCGGCCCATTGCTCGCGGGTCGAAATTAGGCTGCGGATTCATAAAACCTGACCCAGAGTGGGATAGCACCAAGCTTTGCAAAGGCCAGGTAAGCTGAAGCGTACCTGTCGCATCGCGTTGCGATGTGCCTGAACTGCTCGAGCTTGTTGATACAGCGTTCGACGAGATTGCGTTTCTTGTACTTGCGCTTTGAGAAGGGGATTTCTTCACGTCTGTTTGATTTTGGCGGAATGACGGGCGTGCAGCTCTGATCTTCGATCATCTCCCTGATCCAGTCGGCGTCATAGCTTCTGTCGGCGAGAAGGCTCGTTCCCCTGGGCAAATCTTGCAGGAGCAGTTCGGCCATCGGGGCATCATGGGCTTGACCGGGGGAGAGTTCGATCTGCAGGGCAGACCGTGTTCGTTGACCCGCAAATGCATCTTGGTGGTCAGTCCTCCTCTCGAACGACCTAATACAACAAATTCCATCCTGTTTTTTTGGGCGGCAGCTTGCTGGTGAAACCGCACACTTGTGCTGTCGATCATTTGCAGCTTCTGGCCTTTGGCCTCATTGGCCGCGATGATTGCATCCACGAGCCTGTTCCAGAGACATCGGCTTTCCGCCAGCGGTTGAAGCGATTGTAGACCGTCGTGTAAGGCCCATATCTCTCGGGCAAAAAGGCGAACCTGACCTTAGCTGATAGAAAAATACCGTTCAGCACGCGCCGGTCATCGACCCTCGGAACGCCCCGCGCCTTGTTCGGCAAAAGCGGCTTGATCACATTCCACTCAAACTCGGTCAGGTCATAACGTCCGTGGTCCATAGCAAACTCCTTTCGGAGTTTGAATCAGTTTTCAGCCGATTTGCCTATCGCTTATGAACATGCGACCTAGCGTAGCTGTCCTGCTGCCCGCATCAGCCACAGCTGAACCGCGTGACTACGGTATCGGAAGATTGTATGCCTGTCGCATGGGACTACTAATCTTCAGCACCAACGTCACCTTAGACGGCTGTGTCGACCACCAAGAAGGAATCGCCGACAACGAGACACACGCCTTCTTCACTCGCCTCATGGACGAGAGCGGGGCGATGCTATGGGGCCGCGTCACCTACGAGATGATGGAGAGCTACTGGCCAGCGGTCGCCCGCGGCGAAGCGGAGGTACCACCGCCGATGCGCGAGTGGGCGGTTAAGCTGGATGCCAAGCCGAAGTACGTGGTGTCGTCAATGCGAAACGACTTCCCGTGGAACAATAGCCACCACATCGCCGGTGATCTGCGAACAGGCGTGCAGAATCTCAAGGGTGCGACCCCGGCGGGCGTGCTCCTCGGTAGCGGCAAGCTCGCGGCTGAGCTGGATCGGCTGGATTTGATCGACGAGTACAAGTTCCTCGTTCACCCAAGGATCGTCGGCCACGGCCCCACTCTGTACGAGAGCGGCTTGCCGAGCGCGCGACAGCTCGAATTGGTTTCGGCGAAGCCGCTCCGCAACGGCGTTGTTGCTATGCACTACCGACGCTCTTTGACGAAAGTCGCAAGGCAGGAATAGCTCATAGCCGGATTTTCACAACCGTGGGCGAAGTTTTCTCTGCGGCAACAAAATTATTGAGTATGCGACCCAGTAGTCGACACCGCGGCCGACGTTAAAATAGGTACTCGATTGAGCGAAGGAGCTAATCATGGCCTTCAGCACGCAACGGCTTCAGTTTGCCGGCCATTCCGGTGCGATCCTAGCCGCCCGCCTCGACCTACCAAACGGAGCTTTACGCGCTTACGCACTGTTTGCCCATTGCTTCACCTGTTCCAAGGATTTGGCGGCAGTGCGCCGCATTGCAGCCGAGCTTGCGCGGGAAGGCATCGCTGTCCTGCGCTTCGATTTCACGGGCTTGGGATCAAGTGAAGGCGAATTCGCCTCGACAAATTTCTCTTCGAATGTTGCCGACCTACTCTCGGCCGCCGACTATTTACGCCACTATCATCAGGCACCCTCGTTGTTGATCGGCCACTCACTAGGCGGCGCAGCGGTACTGGCTGTGGCTAAGGACATACCTGAAGTGCGCGCCGTCGCCACGATCGGTGCGCCCGCCGATGTCGGCCACGTGTTGAAGAACTTCGGAACGAGCCTCGAGGAGATTGAGAAGCTGGGTGCGGCCGAAGTCGATCTCGCCGGGCGCAAGTTCCTCGTCAGAAAGCAATTTGTCGAAGACGCGCGTGCACAGCGCATCAAGGATGCGGTCGCATCCCTGAAGAAACCGCTCCTCATCCTTCATTCACCGCTGGACCAGACGGTAGGGATCGAGAACGCTACCGAAATCTTCTTTGCTGCCAAACACCCAAAAAGTTTTGTTTCGCTGGACCAGGCCGACCACCTACTCACTAACCTGGAGGACGCGGCGTTCGCCGGACGGATCATTTCGGGATGGCTGACGCGGTATCTCGCCGCCGACCCGCAGCAAGGTACGGAACCAATCGAGCACGTTCGCGTGATGGAAACGGGCGAAGGCAAGTTTCAGAACTCGGTTCAAGCTGGCAGCCATCGTCTTTTCGCGGATGAACCCGAAAACGTGGGTGGGCTCGATTCTGGACCGTCACCCTACGACTTCCTGTCGATCGCGCTCGGCGCTTGCACCTCGATAACGCTGCGCCAATATGCCGATTACAAGAAGCTGACGCTCGGACGCATCAGCATCGACGTCTCGCATGCCAAGATTCATTTTAAAGACTGTGAAGAGTGCACCGAATTGGAACGCAGTGGTAGCGGCAGGATCGACCATTTCGAGCGCATCATTTCCGTCGATGGCGAAGTCACCGAGGAGCTCCGCGGGAAGATTGCCGAAATTGCCGACAAATGCCCGGTCCATCGTACGCTCGAAGCTGTGGCAAAGATAAGAACGGTCGTGAAATCAGTATCCGAGGCGGTGTTGCGTTAGTTTCACACGGCTGGCGGACGTTGCGCAGGAAGTGTGAAGCGATCAATAATTTCAAGCAGGCGGTCACAAGACTTCGCGAGGTGCTGTTGAGGGCACGTTGCTATTCCCAGCAAAAGACCGGATTGCGTGGATGACGCCGATGCGTACCAAACTGACAACGGCACGGGTGACAGGCCGAACGGCAACGTTTCCCTCGCGATGGATACGTCCGGGACGCCATCATTGAACCGGAGCAGAGCCGCTAATCCGGCGGTCGATACAGCAATCTCGCTTGCGCGCGCTTGAAGATAATTTAACAACCCGTCTCGTTGCGCGGCATATGCACGCTTGGTGCGTCGGAGATGGCGCAAGTAGTGGCCTTCACTGATGAATTGTGCCGTCGCAAGTTGTACGGATGGTCCAGGTGGAGGAGCTAAGCATGCCGCCACCTCGGCAAAACGGGACGCCAAACGCTGGGGAACAAGCACGAAACCAAGGCGCAAGGCAGGGCTTATGGTCTTGCTGAACGAGCCGATATGGATCACCCTTCCCGCACGATCGACCGAGGCGAGTGCTGGCGCGGCGCGCCCCGTCAATTGTAGCTCGCTCAAATAGTCATCCTCGATCACCCACGCCCCCTCCAGAGCCGCCCACTCAAGAAGACGCAATCGTCGCGATAGTGACAGCGTGGTGCCAAACGGAGCTTGCTGGCCTGGAGTCACAACGGCGAGCCCCGCGTCCGAAGCGTATCTCAGGCCGTAGTCAACATCGATGCCCCCGGAGTCGACGGGGATAGCAACTGGTGACAAGCCTGCAAGTTCGAGCCCGCGTCGCGTGAATGGGAAACCTGGGTCTTCCATCCATGCCTTGCGCCCTTCGAGGCCGAGCACGCGGAGCGCCAGTCCGAGACCACTTCCAAAGCCGCCGGTGACAAGGACCTGAGAGGGCGAACATTCAATTCCGCGAGCGATGGCGAGATAGGCAGCGATCTCGCGTCGTAACTCAAGTTCTCCACGTGGATCCGGATACAACGGCGGGGCACTTGCTTCGGCGCGCACAGCATGCGAGCGAATCCTGGCGAAAAGCGTGGCAGGAAAAGTCTCCTTCGCCGGCACGCCCATCTGGAAGATTGCCGGACCCGAGATCATCTCCAGATAGGTCTCTAAGAAGGAACCAGCCTCAGGTGCGGGATCCGCTGGCGCGGACAAAATCGGTCTCTCCGAAACGCGGGTCCCGGCCGCCCGCGATGCAACAATAAGCTGTGCTGCTGACAACTTGTCGTATGCAGCTCGCACGGTACCACGTGCAACGCCGAGTTGGACTGCCAAGTCCACCCAGGAAGGAAGGCGCGCACCTGCTGCCAACACGCCGCTTTCGATTGCTTTGGTTATGCCAATGCAGATCTGGTCAGACAGCGGGATCTTCGTTGTTCGGTCGAGGTGCAACTCAAGCGGCTTGTTCATCCGTGGTACATTTTTTTTGAGCGTTCTTGGTGCTTCTTATAGAACCAGCAGAGGAATATTTGTAGCGGGAAAGGAAACACTCACAAAGGACAGATACCAATGAACATACGATCCTTCATTCGCGGAGCCGCTGCGGCCGTCGCCATTGCCGCCGCACTGCCTGCCGCCGCACACGAGCCCGTTGAAACGGTCACGCCAAGGTTCGAGCAAGTCATCCCCAACATACCTGGCAAGTCGGTTCGCGCGCTGGTCGTGGATTATCCACCGGCAGGAGCGTCATTCCCGCATACACACGCAAAATCAGCTTTCATTTTTGCCTATGTCCTCTCAGGAGAAATCGAGTCGCAGGTCAATGATGAACCGAAGCGGATCTATCGCGCCGGTGAAAGCTTCTACGAGACGCCGGGCTCGACACATCTTGTGAGCTGCAACGCCAGCAAGACAGAGCCCGCGAAGCTGCTTGCGGTGTTTATCGCGGACACCGACGACAAGGAACTAACTACCACCATCGGCCCGAAGGAGTAAAAACATGACCAGCCGTCTGGATTATAATCAAATTGCTCCTGCTGGCGCGAAAGCGCTGGGCGGCGTCTACGGCTACGTCATGCAAAGCGGTCTTCCCCCCGTTTTATTGGACCTAGTTTATCTGCGGGTCTCGCAGATCAACAATTGCGCTTATTGCCTCGACATGCATACCCGGGATCTTCTGAAGAAGGGGCAGCAGATCGAGAAGATCGCATTGCTTCAGGCGTGGGCGGAAGCCGGCAACCTTTTCGACGAGCGGGAGCGTGCCGCCCTTGCATGGGCCGAAACAGTGACGCGCGTAGCGGAGACAGGCGTGCCAAACGACGCCTACGAAGCTGCGCGTGCAGTGTTTGACGAACGCGAACTCGTCGATCTCACGATCGCGATCAGTCTGATGAACAGCTACAATCGAATGGCTATCAGCTTTCGAAATACACCTCACGCAGCAATCGAACGATAGCTTGGAAGGACCGTTTGCGGTCGGGCGGTGGTCGCCAGGCCGCAAATGCCGTTTTTTCACTTGACGCAAATTGGCAGTGACAAGCAACAGGCAACGCTCGGCCGCGGCGCTAACATACCTCCACGACCAGCACCACCTGCATCGAAAGGAATCCAAATGTCGGCAGGTTTAACGAGTTTCTCAGGCTTGGTGTGGCGCATCCATGAATTTGGCCCGCCGGATGTAATGCAGCTGGAGTTATCGGACACTCCCGCTCCAGGCGCAGGCGAAGTCATCGTTGGGGTGCATGCGGCGGGTGTTGGCCCGTGGGATGGGTGGATCCGCTCGGGCAATAGTGCGCTGCCCCAACCCCTACCCCTTGTCCTCGGCTCAGACATATCGGGTGAAGTCGTTGCTGTCGGCGCGGCCGTAACCCAGTTCAATATTGGCGACCAAGTCTATGGTGTCACCAACGAGCGTTTCTGTGGTGGTTACGCCCAATACGCGGTCGCCACTGCCTCGATGCTGGATCATAAACCAGATTCCATAGACCACATCGCAGCAGCTTCGCTGCCGGTGATAGCAGTGACAGCATGGCAAGCGCTGTTCGATCAGGCCGGATTGGAAAGAGGCCAGACGGTATTGATCCACGGAGCGGCGGGAAATGTGGGCGCATATGCGGTGCAGTTTGCTAGGGAGGCGGGTCTTAAGACCGTGTGCACTGCCTCTCCAGACGACGTTAACCGTGTTGTTGGTCTCGGCAGTGACAAGGTCATCGACTTCACCAAGACTCGTTTTGAGGAGCAAGTTCGTGATGTAGACGCGGTAATAGATTTGGTCGGTGGAGAAACACAAACGCGATCATTCCAAGTGCTGAAAAAGGGAGGAAACCTGATTTCGGCAGTTTCCGTCCCGGACCAGACCTTGGCGGCCAAGCATGAAATCTCGGCGAAGTTTTTTCTCGTCGATGTATCCACAGAAAGTTTGGCCCGGATTTCGTCACTGATCGCTCAAGGTGCCCTCAAGATGAACGTCGGGGCAACATTGCGATTTGAACAAGCCCGGGACGCACACCTGATGCTCGAGGGTCAGCTGCCTCGCCCCAAGGGGAAAATCGTGCTCGTAACGGACGAATTTCCCAAACTTTAGCGCGCGGTCGCTACAGGTTGACATGCGAAGATGGCCCGAAGCCCGAGCCCTCTGCGATCCATTCGGCGCACGTCGATCGATTCAGCGAAGCGACCTGAAGGCCGCCCGCACTTCGATGCTGAAGAGTTCCGGCTCTTCCCATGCCGCGAAATGCCCGCCTTTTTCGGCTTTGCTGAAATAAATGAGGTTTGGGTAGGCTCGTTCGACCCAGTGTCGAGGTGGCCTATAGACCTCTCCGGGGAAAATCGTCACTGCAACCGGCACAGAGATGATGCCGGGCGTTGCAGGGTTTATCGTATTCTCCCAGTAAATTCGGGAGCTTGAAGGCCCGGTGTTTGTCAGCCAATAGAGCGTGATGTCGTCCAGGATTTCATCACGCGTGAAAGCGCGCTCCGGATCCCCGCGGGTAAATACCCAGTCTGCGAGTTTGTCGTAGAACCAGGCAGCCAATCCAACCGGCGAATCGGCAAGGCCATATCCGATAGTCTCTGGGCGCGTTCCCATGATGGCGGCATAACCGAAGCCCTTATTCAGAAACTCCCTGGCCTCATTGAAAACCGCCTTCTCCTCGTCATTGAGATTATCCGGAGGAGGCCCCCCGTTCATCAGCGCCTTTCCGACTTCCGGCGGAATGGTCGTTGAACGCTCGATTCTGTTGACGTGAATGCCGAGGAGCCCCTCGGGTGCCTGTCGGCCCATGCTGTCGGATATGATAGCACCCCAATCTCCGCCTTGTGACACGTAGCTGTTATATCCAATGCGTTTCATCAGGACATCCCAGGCGCGAGCGATGCGATCAGGGTTCCATCCGGCTTCTTTAGGCTTTTCCGAGAAGCCGAAGCCGGGAATCGATGGAAGGACAAGATGGAAGGCATCCTGTGCGCTGCCACCGTGGGCAGTCGGATCGGTAAGCGGTCCGATTACCTTCAGTAACTCGAAGATCGATCCCGGCCAACCGTGCGTCATGATGAGCGGCATCGCTTCAGCATGGGGCGAGCGAACATGGATGAAGTGAATGTCCACCCCGTCTATCTCGATTAAGAACTGTGGCAGCGAATTGAGTTTTTGCTCTGCCCTGCGCCAGTCGTAGTCGGTCTCCCAGTAACGCACGAGTGCCTGAAGCTTGGATAATTGGACACCTTGAGAGCGGTCATCGACGGTTTCCGCATCTGGCCACCGCGTCGCCCTGAGACGCCGTCGCAGGTCAAGCAGCGCCTCCGAGGGTATATCGACGCGGAAAGGTCGGATTTCATCTGAGACCAGAGCTTGAGCACCTGCCTCAAGAATCGCAAACTGGGTTCCAAGAGCAGCTAGAGCTACTAGCGCCGACCCTCCGACGAGCAATGAGCGGCGGGTGAAATCGGTTGGCCTTCTTGGTTCCTTATCAATCATTTCTGCCTCATTGTTCTTTGGATCGTCTGAGCCTCGTAGAACGATTATTTAACCGGCTCGACGAGCGTTTTTCCGGTTTCGACGATGTAGGTCGCAAGCTCGGAGGCTTTCGTTCCACCGACATTCTTGGCCACGTGAGCCACGCCGGATGGAATGAACAAAGCTGCCCCTCCCTTGAGGGTGATGGGCTGTCTGCCTTCGAGCGTATACTCAAGGGTGCCTTCAAGGACATATGCGATTTCTTCACCCGGATGCGAATGCTTGATCGAGACCGCGCCCGGTTCGAAGTCGACTCGAACCTGCACCGCCTCGCGCCCGGCGGCGCTGATGGGTTCCTTTAAGAGGTCGGTGCGCGAAATTCCCTCCTGCTGCGCCACCGCGAGGTTCATTGTGAAGCTGCTGCCGACCAGAACCATCGCGGCCAAAATCATCGAAGAGCGTTTCATCTGTTTTCCCTTTATTTTTCGTTCGCCAGTCGAAGGCCTGAACCGTGCAGCCAGCGTTTCTCAAGGCTGCGACCACGTACCCTCGTAGCGCGTGGAAGCCCTCCGGCCGTGCTTTGCCAACCAACTGTAGAAATACTGACGCTGGTACGCTTGGCCTTCGGTCTTAACCAGCGTGGAAGACCAGAAGCTTGTTCCCGTCGAGATCACGAAAATATCCGCAGTACGGACCATCCTGATTTGGACCGCGTGGCCCGGGATGTCCCTCGTCGGTACCGCCAAGCTGAATTGCGCGGGCGTGGACTTCATCGACATGGTCACGAGAACGCGCGCGCAACGCGACCATGTTGCCGTTGCCAATGGTGGCGCGGTCGCCATTATACGGGTTGGTCACGCCAAACTCGAGCATCGTCGTTCCGAAGTACACTGCCCTGTCAGGCTGTTCGAGAATACGGCCAACACCAAACAGTGCGAACAATTCGTCATAGAAGTTTGCGGCGGCGTCTAAGTTGTTGTTGGTCCCCACAACGGAGTGTCCCAACAACTGTCCTGTTTTATCGGTCATATTTGGTCCTTTACACTTGATTGTTTTTTTGCCGAAGGTCATTGACCTCCTTGCTCGCGCGACAAAACACGGTCTTCTTGTATGGATTGTTTCTGTTAAGCCCTCAGATTGTAAGCAAATGCCCGAACGCACTAGGCGAGATACACTTTGGTACGATCGAAGGCCTGCCAGTTGTACGGTTCGCGACTTTTCCGCTACCTCATCAGTCGGGAAGCCATTGTTGTCAGTAAGCAGAAGTCAACGACAGCCGGCGACCAGGTGACATGCTGGCCGTCGGCTAGGACCCGGAGGGAGTTGAGGCCGAACTGGCAGCGAACAAGTGGACGGGATGGACGTCCGCGCTACACATGACCTCCAAAGGCGCATACATATCCTCGAGATGCAGACCTATCGCCATCGTGGGCACTTCATGTTCGATCCGTCAAAACATCGCACAAGGCAAGTGATCACCCACATGCGCGAGGACACGACCGATTGGGTGCGCCACAGTCCTGCTACTGGCTCACTAAGCGCTGAATCGCTAAAGGTATATTTTCCGACTTCCAATGACGTGTCTGGTGCGGGCTGGCCGAACGTTTCATCCCGCGCCGGCCAAAGGAAAGGGCGCGCGGACGCCTCAATCCGGCAAGGCTTGAATAAGGCCACCTGGCGGCACTTTCAGCCGATGCACCGCGCTTCGCCACGAGGTCGCCCGCGCCAGTGCAGAATACCATGGCCGGTGCGAAAATGCTTGTCGATCTTATCCGTCGTCGGCCAAATCGAAAACGTGGTGATGGATATGGCCAGTGAACATTTCGAGCAGGCCTTTTGTCATTTCCCGGCTTTCGTAACGCACCTGGGACTCTAGCGCCGCCGCCAGTGCGTCGCGGCCATCATACATGGTCGACAAAACCAGAGGATAGTGGGGAGCGCCCTCGTCCCGTTCGATATTGTAGAGCACGCGCACTTCCTTGACGCCAGGAAAAGCGAGCCACATGGGTAACAGCTTCTCGGCGATATAGGATTTGAAGGCCTGCTCACAGCCCGCATGAATACTACCTTCGAAGAAGGCCTGACGGATGATCATGGTCTCGTCCCAGCTCAGTTGACGGTGGTTGGCGGCTTTTCGCCGGCGAAATGGGCGGCGATATTGGCAAGCACGAGCTCGCCCATGGCCACCCGGGTTTCAACAGTGGCACTGCCCTGATGCGGCATCAGCACGGTGTTTGGCGCGGTGAAGAATTCCTCGCGGATCTTCGGCTCGCCGACGAAAACATCGAGGCCGGCCGCCGCGATCATGCCGCCGTTCAGGGCGGAGAGCAGCGCATCCTCGTCGATGACGGTGCCGCGCGCGATGTTGACCAGAACGCCCTTGGGGCCCAGTGTCTTCAGCACAGCCGCATTGACGATGTTCTGCGTTGCGGCACTGGCGGCTATGCAGACGGCAAGGATATCACTGTCCGCGGCAAGTTCCACTGGCGAGGCACAGGATTTCCAGCTGACGTCGGTGACCGATGAACGGTTCCAGTAACGCACATCCATGCCGAAAGCTTCGGCGCGTTTGCCGAATGCCCTGCCGATCTGCCCGAGGCCAAGAATGCCGACGCGCTTGCCTTTGGGGCTGCTGCCAAGCGGAAAGGCTTCGCCCTTCGCCCAACGGCCTTCGCGCACCATCCGGTCGCCTTTCGGAATATGGCGGAGAACGGCGAGCAGCAGCGCCATGCCCATATCGGCGACGTCGTCCGTCAATACGCCTGGCGTCGTGGTGACGTCGATATTGCGGCTGCGGGCGAACTTCAGGTCTACCTTGTCGGTGCCGACCCCGTTGATGGCGATGACGCCAAGCGACGGCATCTTTTCGATCCACTCGTTCGAGATGCCGGTGCCGCCGCCAGTCGCGACCGCGCGGATCGCAGGCAAAGCCGTCTCCATCGACGGCTTCTGCGCTGCATCGTAGAGCCGGTGAACTGTATAGACCGTGTCGAGTTGGTCCTCGATGAATTTCATCATCGGCTCAACGAGCAGGATATCTGGTTTCATGTCTGAAACTCCATACTTCAAAGGATTGGCCCGGCCAGAAATTCGGGATCAGGAAATCTGGCCAAGGAAGTTTTTCAAACGCTCGTTCTTGGGATTACCAAAGAAATCCTTCGGCGTGCCGGTCTCGAGGATTTCGCCAAGATCCATAAAGATCACCCGGTCTGCCACCTGGCGGGCAAAGCCCATTTCGTGCGTCACGCAGAGCATGGTCATGCCCTCGCGGGCGAGGTCAATCATGGTGTCCAGCACCTCCTTGACCATTTCCGGATCGAGCGCCGAGGTGGGCTCGTCGAACAGCATAATCTTCGGGTTCATGCACAGCGCACGCGCAATCGCGACGCGCTGCTGCTGACCGCCTGAAAGCTGCGCGGGATATTTCTCCGCCTGCTCGGGAATGCGCACACGCTCCAGGAATTTCCGAGCGGTCTTTTCCGCCTCGGCTCTGGAGATGCCGCGCACCTTCATCGGCGCCAGCGTGCAGTTTTCCAGCACGGTCATATGTGGAAACAGGTTGAACTGCTGGAAGACCATGCCGGTCTCCTGCCGCACGATGTCGACATTCTTGCCGCCGGCCGTCAGATCGTGGCCGTCGACGACAATCCTGCCTTTCTGGATCGTCTCAAGCTGGTTGATGCAGCGGATGAGCGTCGATTTTCCGGAACCAGAAGGGCCGCAGATGACGATCCGTTCCCCCCGGTTGACAGAAAGCTCGATGTCCTTCAGCGCGTGGAAGTTGCCATACCACTTGTTGACGCTTTCCATGCGCACGGCCAGATCGGAAGCTCCCTGCACGTCTGCCGGTGGTGCGTTACCGTTCACTTCAGTCATTGCGAGGAACTCCCTTTCAGTCTTGTTTACTTACTTCTTGGCTTCGGCGACGAAATCCGGCAGCGGGGCGCCGAGCCACTTTTCGTGGATCTTGCTGAGGTCGCCATTGGCTTTCACCTTGTCGACAAACGTGTTGACTGCGGCAAGCAGTTCCGTCGAGCCCTTTCGAACGGCAATACCCTGCACCTGCTGGCTGAGCTGGAGCTTCTGGTTGAAGCGGCCTGGAGCAGCTTTTTCGATCTGGGCTGCGACGACGTTCGAAACGCCAATCAGCTCGACCTGACCGGAAAGCAACGCCTGAACGGCGCTGGAATCGTCATCGAAACGCTGGATCTTGGCATCCTTCGGCGCAATCTTGGTGACTGCCGTATCCTGCGTGCTGGCGCGAGCGACGCCGATCGTCTTGCCGGAGAGGTCTTCCGGCTTGGCGACAGCAATGTCTGTTGCGCCGAATACGCCGATCGAGATACCGGCATAGGGCGTCGAGAAATCGACGCTCTTGGCCCGCTCTTCGGTAATGCCGAGCGAGGCGACAAGCAGATCGACCTGATTGCTCTGCAGGTACGGAATGCGGTTCGGGCCGGTAACCGGAACGATCTGCACCTTCACGCCCCACTCCTGGCCGAGCAGTTTTGCGACGTCGGCGTCATAGCCGTCCGGCTGGTTGTTGGTGTTCATGATCCCGAATGGCGGGAAATCGACCAGCATGCCTATCTTGACGGTGCCTGCCGATTTGATGTCTTCAACGGTCTGAGCCATTGCGACGGACGCCACTGCGCCAACCATCAGGCTGGCACTGATCACAGCCATCATCGTGCGTCTGGAAATGTTCATTTTTTTCCTACCCTTTCATTTGTGCCGGTTTCCTCCCTCCGGCCCGGGTCCCATCAACGTGCCGTTGCACGGGAAAATCTCAGCTCCATCCGGCGCGCAAGCACCGAAAGAGGCCAGCAAAGCATGAAATAAATCGCAGCCACCGTCGAGAAGACCAGGAACGGGCTGAAGGTTGCGTTGTTGATGATCTGCCCCTGGCGAGTGAGCTCGGTGAAGCCGATGATCGCCGCAAGCGACGTGCCCTTGATAAGCTGGACGAGGAAACCAACGGTCGGCGCCACCGCGATCTTCGAGGCCTGCGGGAGGATGATGTATCGCATGCGGTTGTAGTAGCTGAGCCCGAGCGCGGTCGCGGCCTCCCGCTGGCCGGACGGAACCGCCTCGATGCAGCCGCGCCAGATTTCGCCCAGGAAGGCGCTGGCATGCAGGGTTAATGCGACGGTGGCGGCAAGCCATGGATTGATGGCGAAGCCGAGGATGTTCATGCCGAAGAACACAAGAAAGAGCTGCATCAGGAGCGGCGTTCCCTGGAAGACGCGGATGAAGCCGGTGGCGATGAGGCGCGGCCATTTCGTATCCGAAACGCGCAACAGCGCGATCAGCAGACCGCCAATGCCGCCGCCGGCAAAGGCGATAGCCGACAGGGCGATGGTCCACTGCGCTGCGAGCACGATGATCCAGAATTCGTTGATGCCGAACGGTCTGATAAGTGGCATGTTCAGGCTCCTATCGGCTCAGCGGATATTTGAAGGAAGCCTTCTCGATCACCGAGAAGATCGCCGAAAAACCAACCGACATGACCAGATACATGATCGTGATGACGATATAGACCTCGAAGCTCGCGAAGGTCTGCGACTGCAGATTGTTGCCGGCGGCGGCGAGATCATCGGCGGAGATCGCCGATACAACGCTCGAGGTCAGCATCAGGTAGATGAACTGGCTGGTCAGCGACGGATAGACGGTACGAAGCGCCGGCTTCATGATGATGTAGCGGAAGATCTGCAGCTTCGAGAGACCGAGTGCGGTCCCCGCCTCCACCTGCCCCTTTTGGATCGACTCGATGCCGGCGCGGATGATTTCCGTGCCGTAGGCACCGAAATTGACCACGAGCGCCACGAGAGCCGCGCTGTTCGGCGTCAGTCGAAGCCCAAGCGACGGCAGACCAAAAAAAATGAAGAAAATCTGCACCAGGAAGGGCGTGTTGCGTATAACCTCGATATAGACGTCGATCAGCCAACGCAGTGGCGCGATGCCGGACGTCTTGCCGGCTGCGCAGACGATCGAGACGACCAGGCCGATCATCATCGCTGCAACGGACAGCTGGATCGTCAGCCAGGCGCCGATCAGAAGCTGGTCGAAACCCGCAAAGACGGGTTCGAAATTGAAATGATACAACTTGGGACCTCCCCTATTACCGCAAGTAGGCCACGCTCCTCTTTGGCGCCCGTCAATTTAGATCGATCTAAGAGCTTTTCCGACTACCGTCAATCGCAAATTAACAATTTCTTACGGCGTCAAAACCATCACCGGCCCGCAGGATTGCCGCACATGCAGCTGCGTCTCCTTTACCACCCGGCGAGGCGGTCGTGCCGGATCGGCCAGTCGGTCTATGAGTAGCTGCGCGGCAATCTCGCCGATCGCTACCGGCGCGGTGGAAACGGAAGTGAGTCGCGGACGCAGGGCTTCCGCATCTGTTACGTCGTCAAAACCGATCAGCGAAAAGTTGCGGCCGACCTGAAGGCCGCGGTCATAGAGCCCGCCAGACAGACCGAGCGCGATCACATCGTTGAAGCAGATGACAGCCGTCGGCTGCTCCCCTTGTTCGAAGAGAAGATGGGTCGCGTCGGCTATCTGCGCGAGTTGGTCCGGGACGCGAAGGATCATATCGGCGTTGAAACCCAGTGATTGCATGGCGTCGCGAAAACCTTCGACCCGTTCATGATAGGCCGAATGGATCGGACCGTGAACCGCAAAGGCGATCGTCTCATGGTGGAGGGAAGCTAGATAATCGACGGCCTGGCGCATGCCGGCGGCGTAATCTGCGCCGGCATAATCGATCTCTTGCGACACATGACGAAGCGTCTGGACCAGCGGTAGCCCCCATTCAGCGATCCTGTCAAGAAAAGCCGGCTCTGTGTCCGCGGCTGGGCAGATAATGACGCCGTCCACGCCGTGCTCGCGCATCCGCCGCATGACCATGTCCTGCCGCTCGACGCGATCACCGCTGTTCGCGACGATCACCACCATGCCGGCAGAATCGATCAAAGCTTCGATGCCCGACAGCAGCTCGCCGAAGAACGGATTTGTGAGGTTGGGGACGACGACGCCCACTGTACGGCTACGTTCCGCCCTCATGCGAGCGGCACCCATATTGTAAACATAGCCGAGCGCCTGGATTGCCTCCTCGACTCGTTTACGCGTTTCCGCTCCGACTAGGGCGCTCTCGCGAATGACAAGAGACGCGGTCGCGCGCGAAACATTCGCCCGCCGCGCCACATCGAGCAACGTCACGCGGTTTTTCTTTCGATCGGTGGAGAGCATGAGTGTTACCTACAGGCGATGGGATCTACTGGTCTAGCTTCTGTTACCATCGTCGACCCTTTTTTTAACTTTGGTCAATCCAATACGCCTTCGCGTGCAAATTTGGACGTATCAGCCAGAGCTGCTTTGTCTCCGACTTCGCCGGTCTGCATCGGATTTCCGGGGGACATAATGCGCGTATCTGATGTTCACTTCTTAGCACTGCTGTCGTGGAACGCGACCAACTTACCTGCGGCGGCCGCCATGAGGATCAGAATTTACCCCTTGAATAAGCCGCTGCTTAAGATTGCGCGCCTGTGCCTCGAAATCCTTTGAGCGGCGTTTGCGGAAAATTTCAAGGTTAGCAACCTTCCAACGGAGCGCAGGCACTCATTGGCATGAGGGTACTGCAGGTTCGGTGTGTGCCAGTCCTGCGAGGAAATTCCGGTGTGATTTTGTCAGTCACGCCGGAAGTTCGTTTCTCGAGCGTAGCCGGGTTTCCAGAAAGGTCGCCAATACGAGTCTCATCTTGATTGTCGCCGCGCACTCAAGGGCTTCGTTTATGTGAAGCCCATCACTCGGTGTGGAACATATGGCGCCTCAAGCCCAGAAATATCGTCTTCCGAAAGGGTCACTTGCAGCGCGGCAACGGCGTCATCCAGATGCGATGGCTTGGTGGCACCTACGATCGGCGATGTAACCTTGGCGAGAACCCAGGCAAGCGCTATCTGAGCACGTGGCAAGCCGCGCGTTTCTGCGAGTTTCGCCACTGCGTTCACGACTTTCTTATCGGCAATCTCAGTGTCCGCATAGAGCGTCTTGCCGAATTCATCGGTTTCAGATCGTGCGCTGCTTTCATCCCAATCGCGGGTAAGGCGCCCACGGGCCAGTGGGCTCCACGGGATGACAGCAATCCCTTCTGCCTTGCAGAGCGGAAGCATTTCCCGCTCTTCTTCGCGGTAAAGCAGGTTCACATAATTTTGCATGGAGACGAAGCGCGTCCATCCACGTTTTTCCGAGGTCGCGTGCATTTGGGCAAATTGCCAAGCATACATGGACGATGCTCCAATGTATCTTGCCTTGCCCGACTTCACGACCTCATGAAGCGCTTCCAGCGTTTCCTCAATGGGCGTGTCATAGTCAAAGCGATGGATCTGATAGAGGTCTACATACTCAGTGCCCAACCGTTTCAGGCTTGCATCGATCTCCGCAAAAATGGCCTTTCGCGAAAGACCTGCGCCGTTTGGACCGGGGCGCATCCGGCTGTTTACCTTGGTCGCTATGACAACATCTTCACGAGAGGCAAAATCCCTAAGTGCGCGACCGACGATCTCTTCGCTCGAGCCGTCCGAGTAGACATTGGCGGTGTCGAAAAAGTTAATGCCAAGTTCCAGAGCCTGTTTAATGAACGGTCGACTTTTCTCTTCGGAAAGCGTCCATGGGTGGTTGCCGCGGTCAGGTTCGCCATAACTCATGCAACCGAGGCATAACCGCGACACCTCCAGGCCGGTGTTTCCGAAACGTACATATTCCATGTCGGTGCTCCATAGGTTGAACATTATAGCCGATGTGACACGGTCTCGCTGACATGCTTTTTGCCCATTTCGAGGATGGATGGGGCACGCGCGACAGAGCCGTTCTATCAGTTTTAAAACCACGACATCAACGGATAACGAAAATTTGCTCGATGATGGGCCGCTGCCAGATGCCAGGAAGGCCCGACGCTGCGCGGTTTCATGGTCGATCCGAGGAAGGCGTTCAACCCGATGGACGGCTGATAATCGCTAACTTCCTGCCTTCGACTCGATGCGGACGAGTATCCCGTTGTCGATGCGGAAGGATCGATCCCGATTGTCCGCCTGTAAATTGAAGGCGGGCTGGATTCCGAACCAACTTCCTACGTGTCCGCCGCACAGCAAGAAGCAAATCGGTACATCGAAATCCGCATGCTGAGGGACTGTGAAAGCTGTTGTTGCTGGAGGGGCAAAGCCAGCCGCAGCGCGCCCTCAATCAGGTATTTTCTCAAGATGTACCGGCTCTAGAAACGATAAGATCGCTTGACGATGTCCATATTGGCACGCCGTTTGTTTGGTTCGATTTTCACCGTAGTCTCAGTCGGTAGCGATAATTCGGCAGCGTCTATTCCGCAGCATTCAATCGCTGGGTGGCCATTGATGGCGTAGCCCGCAACGTTGCAGCCCAAAAAATCAGCGTCATGGTGCTGATGCCTGCCCCGAGCAAACAGACGCCTTCCCAACCGGCGCGAGAATAGACGAATGTCGAAAAGGACGATCCGAGCGCACTGCCGATGGAATAAAAGATCATGTAGGCGGCAGTCAGGCGATTTTGTGCCTCGGGCCTGACGCGGTAGATCATTGCCTGATTGGTGACGTGAGTTGCTTGGAGGCCGAAGTCGATGATGATCACGCCTGCGACAAGCCAAACTATCGATTGACCGAGCAACGAGATCGGAAGCCAGGCGAACAACATCAGCCCGAGCGCTATCCCCGTGGTGCGTTGGCCCAACCCTCGATCGGTCCAGCGCCCGGCCCGTGCGGCACCGAGGGCACCTGCCGCACCGGCCAGACCGAAGAGACCGATTTCCGTATGTGACAATGAGAACGGTGGCGCACCAAGCGGGAACGCCAGAGGCGTGAGCAGCGTCGTGATGTTGGCGAAGATCAACATGGCGATCACCGCGCGAATGCGAAGCACCCGCTCGTCCAAAAGGAGCGTAGCAATCGAGCCGAGCAAACGCGGATAGGAGATTGTCGTATGTCGCGTCTCTTGCCGCGGCAGCCTGTTATAGAGGAGTGCAGCGATCACCAAAGTGCATGCGGCCGAGGCCAAATAGACCGTACGCCAGCCCGCAAGATCAGTCAGCGTCCCCGCCACGGTCCGCGCCAACAGAATCCCCAGCACGATTCCGCTCGTGACGACTCCGACAACCTGTCCGCGTTCTGACGGTCGTGCCAGGCTCGCGGCATAGGCGACCAGTGATTGGGTCACGACCGCCAGCAGCCCTACAGCCGCCATCGATGCAAGGAGCATCGCTCCGGTCGTCGAGATCCCGACCGAAATCAGGGCAAGCACGGAAAGCGACACGTGGGCGATGATGAGTTTGCGACGATCGATGATGTCGCCGAGCGGCACCAACAAGATCAGACCCAACCCGTAGCCCAGTTGGGTTGCACCGACAATCAGACCTGCGGTGGCGGGCGACAGCCCGAGATCGTCGGCCATCACATCGAGGAGCGGATGCGCGAAGTACGCGTTGGCAACGGCAAGCCCACTCGCGACTGTGAACAGAAGCGTAACCGAACGGGTGAGCGGCGACACTTGGAGGTCCGCGGTGGCGGCGGCCCGTTCGCCAGGAGTGGATTTCATTGCACATTCTTGCGAGCACGCGTCATCGGCGGCGCCTGTTGGCGCAGCATTTCGTATAACTGTCATTGCAAACTCCGGCAGAATTTGGTTTCATAACAAAACCACTAGCTGGATATCTTGATTGGTTTTATAATGCAACTTAAAAGAGAGGCGATCCTTTCGATGCGCTGGAGTGCCCAATGGTCGGACGACGGAGCCTGAAGGGGGATTATTGTCCGAGCGCGCGATCGCTTGACGTCATTGGCGACTGGTGGTCGCTCCTGATTGTGCGCGATGCCTTTGATGGACTGACGCGCTTCGGCGAGTTTGAGAAGAGCCTCGGTATTGCCAAGAATATCCTTTCAGATCGGCTCCGTACCCTCGTCTCGCGTGGCATCTTGGAACTGGTCCCTGCGAGAGAAGGCGGTATTCGCCAAGAATACCGTCTGACAGAAATGGGCCGCGATCTGTTTCCGGTGATGGTAGCGTTGAGGCAATGGGGCGAGCGCTACTTGTTCGGACCTCAGGAGCAACGCTCGTCACTGGTTGAGCGGGAAACGGGAATGCCAGTTCGACTCGATATACGTGCGCAAAATGGCAGACCAATTGGTCCTGATGATACGATGATTTTGAAGGTGCCCAGTCAGGAATAAGCCTTTTGTTGCGGCCTTGTATTGGCGAAACCCTGGGACTGTTGATTTCCGCCGACACAAACGGGGGTCCTCTCGTAGACACTTGCACGGGTATCGTCTATCCGCCGACTGGACATTTGCCTGTAATAGTGATGCACGCGGTCGTTCTCCCTGCGGGAAACTTGCAGATCAAGCGATTAGGAGAGCGTGTCGGCAGCCAGGTCTTCGGGCGTACCTTTGCTCGACGAGTGCCGCACACGCCGGCCGGTCTTGCGCTCATTGCGTTTGCTCGCCAAGAGCATAGCATTGCATGACGAGGCCTCAAGGACCTGCGTGCGACTGGTGATCTTGGAAGGAACCTGGCAATTACCCCGTGCCAGCTGTCCTGCACTCTTTCTCGAGGGTGCTTGCGGACGCAGATCTCCAAGTGCCGGTTTCTACCGCAAGCCGGCAGTACGAGTGCATTCAATGCTTTTGATGCGGCCATTGCCTGATGGTTACTCTAGATCCAGTCCTCGTTCGGAAGAAAGAGGAGCCGTTCCGCCGGCTCCCTCAGAGCTAACGCGGTGTGAACATTGGCAAAGTGAAATAGCAGTAGCTTGTCGACGCCACAAAGTTGCGCCTGGCCGCAAACTCACACGTCCGCACCGGAAAAAGGTGTTCAAATGGCAGTTACGCTGTAGTGTTCGCTTCCACTCCAAACGATGTCCCAACTTGCGCCAGGGCGGACATTCTGGATTACGCTAGCTTCAAAGGCGACAAGGCACCGCCCGCCCCGAGCACGGACAGAGGGATATAACAGCCCAGAGTTACCGTCTCTTCTGAGCCTCTGCGCGAGAGCTTGCCCCGCGGGATAACCGGTCACAGTATCGGGATTTAGCGCAACATGCTTGGGTTCATCGCTCAAATCAGGAAAGTCACCGATAAAGTCGGCAAGTAGCTCAACATAGCGGGATGTCTCGTAATAGCGCCTGATATATCCGAGTTCGCGTGTCTTGTGAAACGCCACCTCGGCAACGGACGTCATACTTTCCCAGCTACAGTACCAAGCGCCCCTTGTTTCATCGTTGAAGCGATTACCGCCACTACGTGTGTAAGTAAAAGCCGCATTGATGTGCGAATTGCCGTAGATACGCAGATCATTTTTCTGTCGCCGCCAGGCTAGTTCTCGCCTGTCTACATTTGGGTCGCGTCCGCGTTCAGCAATCAGTCGTGCACTCGTCAATCCCTCAATTTCGGCGAGGATCTCCATCTCGTCATCGCTATCGATCAGCCCACGTAGGCTTGGAGGCTTATGGTACGTGGCAGGAATGAGCCTCACCAACGCACGATCACCAATCGACGTGAATTTCACGCGCCGCCCCGCAACGCATCAAGATAGTTTCTGACACGTAGGAACTGAGGAAGCCCGTCCTGAATAAGAGTATCAATCGGCCGCTGCCCATAAAATACCGGCCCTTGATTGGGCAAACGGACCCATTCGTCAGCTATCGGATCACCAAAGTAAAGTTTGAGCGACTTGTAGATACCCACGGTGGCGCTGATTCGCAGCATCTGATCCTTGGTCACGCTGCCTGTATAACCAGGTTTTCTGGCGCGCTTCCAAGTACTTTCAGACATGTCAGCGAGTTCAGCGGCCTCTGCAACCGAGAGTTTCCACTGTGCCGCGATGTTGCCAAATGCCTTCAGTGCAACACGCACCATCTCGTCGGAATGCGATTTTCTTGCAACGGCTTCCATATCGGCTTCCTATCGCATGTGGCTCATATGAGCTTATATTGTGATCCAAATGAACTTTGTCAAGTTATGGTTACCTATGCTGCGCTATCACATTGAGGCTATGAGCGCAAAAGCCGCTGGAATGCGCTCAAACGACATCTCCCCGAAACGACCATATCAGCGAACAGTTGCGCCCCACCCTACGGTCGCACATTGTCGCCGACTTGCACGCTCACGCCGCATTCCGCCTCGAAGGCGAGACTAGTCCGAAGAAGGCGCTATGCGGCCTGGCTCCAAACAACGGTTTTGACCACGAAATTTAGGTTACAGGGTCACAGCGCAACCGGCACTACGAGACGTGCTGGTCCCTTCAGTCCTGGTCTGCGCGAAGTTCTCCGGCTGATCCGCCGAGACAGACCCCTTTGCGTAGAGTTTACAATTTCCGAACCGCAGATGCTCTAATTTGGGGTCGCCGCGTGTCTGACATGCCGGGACGCTTCGCTGAGCGAATCCTCGTCACCACAATTACGCTGCTCGGATAACCCTCCATCACCCGTTCTCGACGGGCAGTGATGCGATCCGCCTTAGTCTCCGCGTTCAGGTTATTGTCAGGAAATCAGTGAATGCCGGCTGCAAGAATCCGGCCGATTGGACGGCTTCCAAGTTTGAAATTCGCATGAGGAAGTCTGCCCGTGTCAATCGTAGTGCGCAATGTCGACCGACGCTCGGTTCGTCCAACAATCGGTAGCGTTTCTCTCAGCATCGTTGTGGCGACGTACATTCTCGCCGTGGCAAACTCGACATTCTGGGGAAAAGCGGCGACCTTGCTGCAGGATCAACCGCTCGCCTTGGTCTCCCTTGTCATAGGCATAACGTGTGGGTTCATTGCGCTCTTTGTATCCATGTCAGTAAAGTACGCGGCGAAGCCACTCTTTGCCACATTCTTGATCCTGAGTGCCGCCACCGCGTGGTTCATGGACCACTATGGCGTCATCATCGATGTTGAAATGTTGCAAAGTGCGGTCGACACAACCAATGCGGAAGCTGGCCACTTTTTTACGATTCCATTCTTCATGCATATGCTGGTGATCGGGGTGCTGCCAGCTGTCATGGTTTTTCTGGTGCGAATCTCGCACCGAACGTGCATGCAAAAATTGAAATGGAACCTCGTTGTCATTGTGCCTGCGCTTCTGGTCCTCGCGGCGTCAGGCCTGATCAATGCCAGCATCTACATGTCGCTCATCCGCGAACATCGCGATTGGTTCACCACACTCAATCCGTTGGCGCCTATCGTAAACTCGGTCAAGCTCGCCGCCCGTGCCAGCGCAGACACGAACGTTGTCATTACCCCCTTGGGTCTCGACGCGCATGTCGCTGGCCCCGGCATTCTCACGCGTAAGCCGCGCGTGACAGTCGTCATTGCCGGGGAGACCGCACGGGCCGAGAGTTTCTCGCTGGGTGGTTATGCTCGCATGACGAACCCGGAGCTGGCGAAGCAGGATATCACATATTTTCCCTCGACAAGCAGCTGCGGCACCATCACATCCGTTTCTCTCCCTTGCATGTTCTCGTCCTATACGCGAAGGAACTATACCCATCTGAAGGGTCTCCAGACTGAAAATCTGCTCGACGTTCTTCATCATGCGGGGATCGAGGTGGAATGGTGGGACAACAACACGGGTGACAAGAACGTTGCGACGAGGGTAAAGTATCAGCCGCTATTCAAGTCCGGTGACAAAGTCTTCTGCCACGAGGGAGAGTGCCTGGATTCAATCTTCCTTGATCGTCTGGATCAATGGCTCGACAACGTCAAAACTGACTCGGTACTGGTTTTTCACCAGCTGGGGAGCCATGGGCCCGCATACTATTCGCGTTATCCCGATGAATTTCGTCATTTCACCCCTGATTGCCGGACCCCAGACTTCGCAAAATGCTCGCGCGAAGAGATTATCAATGCCTACGACAATACCATCCTTTATACGGATCATATCCTCGCGAGCGTCATTGAGAAGCTGAAAGATCGAGAGTCGAAGTTGTCACCCTCCATGATCTATATGTCGGATCACGGGGAGTCGACGGGCGAGTATGGATTGTATCTGCACGGAGCGCCGTACCTCGTGGCACCGTCACAGCAAACGCATGTGCCATTCGTTCTTTGGCTGGGTGCCGACGCGAAATCGCAAATAGATGCCAATTGCCTGAGCGTTGAGGCACTCAAGCAGCAATCGCACGATAACCTCTTCCATACGGTGTTGGGCATGATGCACGTGGAAACCGTTGTTCACGATGCGGCTGTCGATACCCTGTCTTCGTGCCGAAGCGGGACCTCCTAATAACACCGGTCCGCGGGGGACTTAGAGCAGCGCGGGGCCAGCTGACACCGCACTCGACGCAGACTTCATCAGGACAACTCAAAACTTGGCTTGAAAATCCGATCGTGTCGGTCGATCGTATGGCGTGGACGATCGCTATGAGGAGCAGGTTTTGAGAGTCCTTCTTGTTGAAGACGACGCGACTCTCGGGGCGGCGGTTCGTGATCATGTCGTGCGTAATAATCACGCCGTCGACTGGATGAAGGCCATAGAGGACGCACGAACGTCCATCCGCGTGACAAGCTATGGTCTCGTATTGCTGGATATCCGGCTCCCTGACGGGAGTGGAGTGGACCTTCTCAAGGAGCTTCGTGCAAGCGGCGTTACTACACCCGTTATCATCCTGACCGCACACGATCAGATCTCTGAACGGATCCGGGGGCTGAATGCTGGGGCAGATGACTATCTGGTCAAGCCATTCGATCTCGATGAATTGACCGCCCGGATGCATGCAGTGGCAAGGAGGCACGCCGGAAATTCTGGCGAAGTAGTCAGATTGGGCGAAATTGAAGTCCACCTGGCCGACCGGCGGATTATTTCTACGAAGGGAGAAATAGTCCTATCGGGCCGTGAATGGGCGGTATTTGAAAGATTGTTGGCGCGCGCGGGGGCAGTGGTATCCAAAGGCCAAATTGAAGAGACCCTCTACTCCTTCGGCTGGGAAATCGAAAGCAACACTGTCGAAGTCTATATTAGCCGCCTGCGCAAAAAGCTTGGGCGTGAATATGTGGCAACGGTGTGGGGGGTCGGTTACAGGATAGAAGGGCGCACATGAGCAGCCTTGGCATGACGGGTCGCCTGATTTTTTCACTGACACTAGCCCTGATTGGCTTCTGGCTTGTCGCCGTCGCGGCAGGCGTCTACGTAATGCAGGACGAGTTCGGGGAAATATTCGACAGTTCACTGAAGGAGACAACAGAGAGACTAGCCTCTCTCGTCGTTGACGATCTTTTGCAGAATGAAGGCGACCTGGCGCCCAGAAGACTACAGAATGTGACACGGTCGCGCGATGAAAGTTATCTCACCTATCAGGTTAGGGACGCCACCGGAACAGTTGTGCTGCACTCGGAGGACATTTCGCCAAGGCCGTTCTCCGCTCCTTTGGAGCAGGGGTTTTGGGAAGACGATTATACGCGATTCTATACCGTCGCCGCACTTGAAGGCAGCATTTTTGTTCAGGTCGCCGATTTAAAAGCCCATCGTAACGAGGCGGCTATCGAAGGGGGGACTGCCCTTCTCCTTCCATTACTTATTCTCATTCCGTTGAGTATCTTTGTGGTGAGGTTTGTCATCCGCAGATCCCTTGCGCCCGTCAATGCCTTGGGCAAGGCGATCGCAAGCAAGGACAGCGGAAACCTTGCCCCCCTCGCGCCGATCGCACTGCCGCGCGAACTCCAGCCGATCGCACATTCCGTCAATCGGCTGTTGGGGCGGTTACGATCCGCCTTGGCCGCCGAGCGGGAATTTACCGCCAATAGCGCTCACGAATTAAGGACGCCGCTTGCTGGCGCACTGGCGCAGACGCAGTTGCTCAAAATGGAAGTTCGTGGTCGGGAAACCAAATTCAGGGCGCTTCAAATTGAAACAGCGCTCCAGAAACTGAACGGACTTGTTGAAAAGCTGATGCAGCTGGCACGAGCAGAAGCCGATCTCGGACAAACAAGCGAACTTGTCGATCTCGCCCACGTTCTGGACCTGATTGTTGATGAATTCCAGCGTGCCAGCCACGATGGAGCGCGGATCGAATATATTCGAGAGGAAGGAGCGGAACTGCGGCGTTTCATCAGCGAAGATATATTCGCCATCGCGCTGCGTAACCTGATCGAAAATGCTCTCAAGCATGGTAGTCAGGACGAGGCGGTCTCCATTCATCTTGATGCCCAAGGGACAATAAGTGTGGCAAATGGTGGTCCGGTACTGACCCCGGATGAGATCGAACTTAATCAAAGGCGGTTTGCCCGAGGAACGACCTCTGCGTCAGGTGCGGGGCTCGGCCTTTCCATCGTCCTGGCCCTGGCCCGGCAAATGAATGCAACATTGAACTTTCGTTCTCCAGCAACAAATCGAAATGACGGCTTCGAAGCTATCCTCCACTTTAGCGAAGCGTTATCACCGGCGTGAAACGCAGAAAATGGCCGCATGGCAGGCACTCAGCTTTGCTTAGGTCGTTGAACCCGGAAAACTCACAAGAATGCACGAATTGCTCCGCCTTGTTTGCCTCCACAAAAATCAAGCTACTATAAACGAGCGTAACCCACGTCGATCACAGCGGCTTTACCGACTCGTAAAAATGCTATTGGTGTGACCGCAAAAATACTGGGCAGAACGGATTTTAACGCTCTCGAAATCCCTCTTTCTACTGGTAGATCGCAACGATCCTTGTCCTTGGGCCGTCATTTCGCGCCCTTCATTTTCTCTATTGTCCGGATGCTTTACCTCAATCGTTTGCGCCGCGTCGCCATTACCTTCGTCGAGTGAGCGTAAATGGAACATCGTGGACAACGCGTCCTGGCTGGGCGATCGCAGCGCCCTTGGTGCTCGATATAACGCGTCTGCGGACCGGAATACGTTATACCGGACCTTGGTTGAGTCGGGATTGCAGGTGTATGTCACAATACCATTTATCGGCCGGCGACGTCATGCAATCCATCACCCGGACGCCGCTGGGTACTTGGAGTGGACGAGTGCTCGACCTCGTTGCCTAAAACCGTAGTCCAAACGTGCTTACAATGCTCGTACACGGAAAATTTGGGAGCGGGAAAGCTCGGATCGGCAAACGCGCCGAGAGGTACAGCCGTGACGCCGGGCCAGCCTTCGATAATGTATGCGACGGTCGACCCGCAAACCGGACAGAACTGGTACGTGGCCTTATGGCCGCTGTCAGCTACCCGCACCCAGGTACGAAACTCGCCTGTCACCCTCACGCGCTCATCAGGCCATCGCGCCTGAGCGGAGAACGCACTTCCGGTTCTCTTTTGGCAATCCAGGCAATGACAAACCGAGACGCGGACCGGTTCACCTTCGCAGGTCGCCTGAAACTGTCCGCATCGGCATGTTGCTACGCGCATGGATGACACCCTCCTCCAAAGTGGCGCCCTGGTCAGAGCCATTACAGGCTTTATGGCGGGCGAACACCGCAAGTGCAAGCACTCTCATACGCTGCTCGAGGCGACGCCGAAAAGCTAAAGTCGGCCGCTGCCGCAGCGATTGGACCTTAAGGCGAACTGAAACACGGATCCGTACGGGCGCCTATTCGGCCGCAATGAGGGGCCGGACGACATCTTCGTTCTGGTTGTGAACGGTGACCATCCGGAGTCTATTCAGATCCGCCCGGCCGCTGCTGATATCGAGTACCCGTGAATAGAAATCCTGGCCGTCGACCGACTTTGGAGGCTCCAGCTCGTGCATGACACTGATAACCGTCACGCCCCGACAGTTGTCTTTTATCGCTTGATGGAAAGCGATTTTGGACTCGGGATCCAAAGCTCCGGTCGCTTCATCGAGGAACAGGATACTCGGCTTGTGAAGAAGAATTCTAGCAAGCACCAGCTTCTGCTTCTGGCCGCCTGAAAGGAGAAGGTCCCATGATGTTCCATCCCGCTCCTCCTGAGCGAGGTGCTCGATAAACTCTCCCATGCCGGCACGGTGGAGAGCAGCAGCCGCGGCTGCATCACTGAAGGCGGCATCGTTCAATGGCAAGCTTATTAGCTGCTTGAGCGTAACGCCAGGAAGCTTCACTTCCTGAGCCGCATACATCGTGCGGGCATTCTCCGGAAAAATGATTTCGCCTCGGCCGTAGGGCCAGAGACCGTTCATTGCCTTGAGCAGGCTCGTCTTGCCACAACCGGATTCGCCCCTGAGATAAATCCAGTCACCTTTATGAAAGTGGATGTGATCCGCCTTCAAGAAGGCTTCATCTGACCGGTGCATCAGCTCAACATTCTTAAGTGTGAGACCAAACAGTTCGTGCTGGGTGCTGTAAGCGAATTCGCTGACGCCGCTCGTCCTGTAGAAGGCAGCAGAAACGCCGACCGCGTCCACCGCGCAAGCGAGCTCGGTGATGCGCCGTACGTTAGCCTTCAGATTTGCTATCGCTGGCATTACCTGAATGAACCACGAGCATTCGTTAATCATCGACCCGACAAGTTCAGCCCCCGTGATATAGCTTTTGAGGCTGATCGTATTGCTCATGTACGGGAGGAGACCCGGAAGATATGCCACGACACGCGCTGCAAAGAAATTGTACACCGCCGTGAAAGACAAATAGGCGGCATCGAAGACGTTCAGCTTTGCCCATGTGCCGTCGACACCCGCATAAACTCTGGCGTTCACCCTTCTCTGAACGCCTTCACCTCCGGAGGCGGCGACTTGGAAGCTGCGGCGCAGAAAAGTGGTAAGCTCACTGCGGTAGCTCCCCTCCGTCTGCTGCATCTGAAGTGTCAGTTGCTCGAGGACCCTGCCGATACGCACGGCGATCCATGTGCTCAACGGCACATAAACAGCGATGGCAGAAAAAGCGAGAACTGCGCTGCCGTATGAACCGAGAAATTCGAGCCCGCCCACTTCCGTGGACATCTCGATGAGCTTTTGACCGACAAAGATGACGGACATCGCCACGCCGAGCACACCCATGGAAAGACCAATAGCGCCACCTGTCATGCCCTTAATCGATTCCTGCATGCGCTGGTCTATATTGTCGGGCATTGCCTCACGGTCGCCCTGCTGCAGATGGTAATGCGCATGATTGGCGTCGAGGAGAGCATCATTGAACCGTGCGTTTAACCATCCGCGCCATTTACGGTGCAAAGTAGTCGAAAGCAGATGACGCAATCCGACGAAACCCGCTTCCTTCATCACTAGGAGCAAGACGAGAACTCCAGCGTTGGTCAGTATAAGGCCGAGCGGATTCTGGTTGAAGGGATCATGGATATTGACGAGAGAGTTGAGGAATTCGCCCGAAGCCTCCGCCATCCATACGCTGGCCTTGCTCGAGGCCGCAGTCAGAAGCGCAATCGCGGCTGACAGCGTCCATGCCTCCATCCACTGGCCCGAGACCCAATAGGCCCGCATCAGCCCCCAGAAAGTTCTCATCGAAGACACAGAGATGCCATCGGATACGATCTTCGACGGGATATTTTCCCGCTGACTTTTCTTCTGAACTGGTAGGCCCCCAATCATAGTCATCATCCATTAGTAACATTCTATAACGCATTGCAACAATGTGTGGTTAATAAACGGTAAATTTTTATAGAAAAAGGCGTAGGAGGGCCTTCGCAGCCTGTGGTTAGCGAATCTACGAACTCAGCCACCTACCTCCCGGATCGCAAGCCGTGTCGAATCCTCGCCGTTGCGACCATCGCAACAGTCAATTGATGCGATCGACACGCATTATGAGATCCGGTCTTGGAGGTGCTTGGCAATCGGGGGGAGCTTTTGGTCAGGAGTGCAACGCGGGAAAAGTCATCGACATGGCTTATTCGTCATCAAAATAAGACGGGGAGACGATTGAATGCGCGAGCCAGCCGATCGCAGTCCAGCATTTACTGCGACGCCGTGCCCGTGTGGCGCAGATGGAGACAAGTCATCCAGGGCGCGGAGCCATTGAGGCTATGAATACGCGCCCTAACCCAACAAGCGGTCAGTAGTCCCAAAAGGCTGGTACCCAACGATAGCCGCCGCCGACCACGGCCACCCGGCAGACGGACGGAAACGACAGGTGAGTGGCCAACAGCGGCTCGCCGGTCGCCGCAAGCTCCCGCAAAAGACGAACCCGGACGCGGACCGCCTCCTCGGGGTCGTGTTCGAAGCCGTTGTGCCAGTCTGGGTGTTCGAACCCGTGATGGAACACGGCGTCGCCGACGAACGTCAGGCGGTCGCCGCCGGACGCGAGGCGCACCACGCTGTGCCCGGGGGTGTGGCCACCTGTACGGGTGACGACCACCCCCGGCGCAACCTCGTAGTCCGCCTCAAATGTCCGCAACTTGCCGCCGTACTGGGTCAAGAACCGCTTGGCGGCTGACCGAATCATGTCCGGAATTGACCCCGGCATGGCGGTGCGGGAAAAATCGGGCTTCTCCCAGAACTCGGCCTCGGCGGCCGCGACGTGGATTCGCAGGTCCGGACGCAGCTGATCCTTCACCCCGTCGACGAGTAGTCCGCCAATGTGGTCGAAGTGCATATGGGTGAGCACCACGTCGGTCACGGACGCAAGATCGATGCCAGCGACCTCCAGTCGATGGGCCAACTGTCCGGTTCGCGGGAAATTAGGGGCCTCCAATCCTAGCCCAGAGTCGATGAGTATGGTCCGGCCACCGCTACTCACCACGACCTCATTCAGCGCCCAATCCATTACCTCCGGCTGGAGCCTCTCGTGCAGCCATGCCGACCGTACGGCCGGGTCCGCGTTGGTGGCCATCGTCTCGGCTGGTATCGATATCACCCCATCGCTAACCACCATTACGTCAATCTCGCCGACGCGCAGCGCGTAGCGCGACGGAACCAGCTCGTCGGACCCCGGTCTAACGGGGTGTGAGGTCTGCTGTATGTTCATGACTGCCTCCTGTTGATTGTCTCCTGCTGAGCGCCGCCTAGAACGGCATCGACGAGGCTACGTCGGGGCATGTCTTCGGACAATTGGGGGCCGAGGACAGGGCAAGCCATACAGAGGTATAGGCCCGGTAATTGAGGTTGGTGGGCGGCGAATAAACGGAGCGGATACCGGCGGCAGCGTCGCAGTAACGGTTTTTCGAATGGTTGTCGTTAGGCGGTGAGCGCGCCGTTCAGTGATAGACTGCTGGTGGAAAGAGGCTTGATGACCGGCATCGATGGGATTTTTCAGGCCGTTTTAGCGATCCTCACCACATTCATTATCTTGATCGCAACTGATGATTAAAGCCATTGTCCATGGCGTTTTCGACAGTCCACTTTATAGTTCTACACGCAGGCATCCATATACCAAAGTATCCAACGCCCACTTCCTCGGCACAATTGTTGACATCTCCAAGTCACGGCAGACTGGGGTCCGCAAATTAGTACGAGGAAGATCGAAAATGACGCAACGTTTCGTACTTTCAAAATTGGTGCCGGCGATCTTGAGACTTTGGGGCGTTGACGCGGCGATGCTGCTGGAAAGACAGGATTGCAGTTCGGATCACTTAATAAACGCGGCGGCTCAGCTATCGTATGCACGCAGCCGTCGAAGGTGCGTCTCCCTGGAGAAAAAGCCAACCGGCAGAGAACACCGCTCTATCACCGATTGCTGAAATTCAAGCCACGGGGAGAAATTCGATGCGCGGTGTGGGTTCGCCGTATACGCCAAAGACAAGCACCGAACGCTGGGTTGATGCCCGTCTTCCGTTGCCACGGCTAGTGTACGATTCCTTCATCGTTTATCCGGTCCCGCGCAATCTGAACTACGCCTATACGTTTGGCGGCATTCTCACGGTCATGCTGGCCTCGCAGATCCTCACCGGCGTCGTTCTGGCAATGCACTATGCTCCCGATACGATCCTCGCCTTCAGTTCAGTCGAGACGATCATGCGCGACGTGAATTCCGGCTGGCTCTTGCGCTATCTGCATTCGAACGGCGCCTCGTTCTTCTTCATCGCCGTCTACATCCACATCGGCCGAGGCCTTTATTACGGCTCGTTCAAGGCGCCACGCGAGCTTTTATGGGTGCTCGGCTGCACCAACTTTTTGTTGATGATGGCGACGGCCTTCATGGGCTACGTCTTGCCTTGGGGACAGATGTCGTTCTGGGGCGCTACGGTGATCACCAACTTCTTCACGGCCATCCCGGTGGTCGGACACTGGATACAGCAACTGCTTTTAGGCGGCTTTGCGGTCGACAATCCAACCCTCAATCGCTTCTTTGCGCTGCACTACCTGCTGCCATTCATGCTTGCGGGCGTCGTAGCCTTGCACATCTGGGCGCTGCACGTGGTCGGCCAGAACAATCCAACCGGCGTCGACGTAAAGTCGGCAACCGATGTCGTCGACTTCACACCGCACGCGACCGTCAAAGACGCCTTCGGGATTGTGATCTTTCTGCTCGTTCTGGCTTATTTCGTCTTCTACATACCGAACTTTCTCGGCCACCCGGACAATTACACGAATGCCGACCCGCTGAAGACGCCGGCCCACATCGTGCCCGAATGGTACTTTCTGCCATTCTACGCAATCCTGCGGGCCATTACGTTCAACATCGGACCGATCGATTCCAAGCTCGGCGGCGTCTTGGCCATGTTCGCCGCCATCGCCGTTCTGTTCTTCGTGCCGTGGCTCGACACGGCAAAGGTGCGCTCGGCGGTCTACCGGCCCTGGTACAGGCTGTTCTTCATGCTTTTCGTCGCCAACGGTCTTTTCCTTGGCTGGCTGGGCTCGCGGCCACCGGAAGGCGCCTACGTCATCCTGTCCCAGATGGCGACGCTTTACTATTTCACGTTCTTCATTGTCATCCTGCCGCTGCTGGGTCTGATCGAGACACCGCGACGGCTGCCCAACTCGATAACCGAAGCGGTCCTAAAGAAAAGCGGATAAGGCGGCAGGCCCAGGTGAGAAATCAGATAGCCGTCGCGCCCCTGACTCATGATCGGGGGATAGAGAGTAAGGCAAGGAGATAGGTTATGAAAATAGTTATTATCGGTGGAACCGGACTGATGGGATCCAAGAGCCCGCTACGTTCGCGCAATAAAGGCCATGAAGTTCTGACGTGCCGATCTCGTCCATCACCCGAAAAATCGATACAACCATGCGGGGCATGATTGGCAACTCAAGCGACCTGAAACCTATTGAGGGAGACGAACAACATCTTGTTTTGAAATGGGGTTCGTGGACATCCATTAAAGTGGACTTGTTTTTAAGGCCCTCCCCCACCTCTTGATGGCCTAATGTTGGACAAAGCGGGTTAAGGTCTATCTCATGCACAGGATCTCACGGGAATCGGAAGAACTAGCGGCGTGGCTGATCGGCCCTGGGCGCTTGTCCGGCGACGCTGTTACAGTGACATCCGGCCTCGCACAGTGGTTGACTGGGATGGATGTTCCATTGCATCGGCTGCGGATCGCCATGCGGGTCGATAATCCACTGGTGACTGCATGGGGTATTGTCTGGACACCGGAAAAGGCCGCCGAGATTTTTTCCATCAGCCGCGCTCTACTGGATACGCCAGCCTACATCGGCAGCCCCGCCCAGCAGGTCATTCAGAAGGGAACGTGGCTCCGGCAGCGGCTTGACCATCTGGGACCTGAAGATCACACAGTTCTCCGGGAGTTGGCGCGTGAGGGCTTTACAGATTACATCGCGGTTCCGATCGCATTCGGGAATGGAATCACCCAAGCCGCGATGTTCGCAACGCGCCACGGTAGGGGGTTTGCCGACAGCCACGCAACATTGATCAAGGACCTCTCCGTTCCGCTATCGGCCGCGCTCGAACCAATCGCCATGCGCCGCTCGACCGCAAGCCTACTGGCAACCTTCCTCGGCGAAGGGCCGGCAGCACGTGTGCAGGCCGGCGCAATCCGACGTGGCGATATCGTCGAGACCGAAGCGGCCATTCTGCTCACCGATATGCGCGGATTCACCCCGCTCTCGCTTTCCTCATCACCATTCCAATTATTGACCACCCTTGGACGTTACTTCGAGGTAGTTGTGGATGCTGTGCGGGCAGAGGAAGGCGATGTTCTCAAGTTTATGGGCGATGGGGTCTTGTCAGCCTTCGAGGTTACGGATACCGGCCGTGCCGCCGCCTGTGCCGCGGCCGTGTGTGCCGCGTCGCAGGCCGTCGCGCGGGCGCGGGCGGAGGGTCTGCCTCCCTTCGTGGGTGCTCTGCACGTCGGGCCGGTCATGTACGGAAATATTGGAAGTATCAATCGCCTGGATTTTACGGTAGTCGGTCTCGCGGTGAACGTTGTCAGCCGTCTGGAGGCGATTGCCAAGGCGAACGGGCAGACATTGGTTTGCTCCGGATCCTTTGCCTCCGATCTACCCGCAACGATCGTGCGAAACATTGGTCAGTTCGAACTGAAAGGCCTGGGCGGTAAGCACGACGTTTTCGCCATAACTGCCAACCAGGAAAGCCAGGCATAAAAACAATGCAACCGGAAGTTGCCCAGCTTTGTTAACCGACGGGGCAGCCGAGGACGCCCCGAAATGTTACCTCTACCAGTTGTTGGGGAAAAGCGAGCCGGGTGGTACCAATGAGGTCGCGCATTGCGTGCTCTCGGTTCCGAACATTTCTTTACGAACTTTGCTGGCCGCCGCAAATGCAGATTCGATGTCAAGCACGTAGAGCGTTTCCTCAACAACATCATCGAGCGTTGCACCGAACTAATCCAAAAGCAACTGCGACCACTACCGAAGGATCCGGTGCTCTAGACGTGCGTATAGTTATTTCTCCCCATGCACGTCGCATATAGTCCGCCATGTCCGATCTGACGAAGGAGAACTTCGATGCGAATACTCGCGAGTGTTTGTTTCTGCGCGGCACTGGTTGCTTTACCCGCAGCAGCAGCCGACAAACCACACAATGCCAAAGTTACGGTAGTCTTCGATCACAAGCTTCCGAACGTGCCAGGAAAGAGCATGCGCGGCGTATTGGTTGAATACGGTCCCGGTGGATCCAACCCGTCACACACTCACGCCAAGAGCGCCTTTATCTATGCCACGGTCATCCAGGGGCGCATCAAAAGCCAGATCAACGACGGCAAGGTGAAGGTTTACAATACTGGTGAAAACTGGATTGAAGTTCCGGGCGATCACCACCGCGTCAGCGCCAACGCCAGCGAGACGGAACCTGCGAAGATACTCGCGGTTTTCGTAGTCGATACCGATGAGACCCAGCTGACAAAACCCGACGAATAAAGCCGGTAGCGTTTGCGTCAAATACCCCCTACCCGGGTCTGGTTGCTTGGGAGGTGAAGCGCATGAGCCGCTGCGATGATTTGACTGGTAGCACCTTCTGGCGGTCGGCCTTTTGCGCATCAGATGCGAACGCATCCATCGCCCTCGACCGACTGCACTTCGATCCAGAGCGATGTTGGACAACGAGAATGAATAAATCGCCCTCTCACGAGACTTTCGCGGCAAACGCTAAAGGACGTAACTGTCAAACGCTTTTCACTACGACGATCATGAACAACTGCGTCGGCACCGGGTAGACTTCATAGCAGCCTACAATCTCGGCCGCAGGCTCAAGACGCTTCGAGGTCGGTCTCACGCCCTACCAGTTCATCTGCAAACAATGGACAAATCAGCCAAAACGATTCAGGCTAAATCCGATCCATCAAATGCCGGGACAAACGTCTAGCCTTCAAGAAGCACTTCTTTCAATACGATTGCATCATTGTGCAGTTCGTCACGCGCGCTGTAGACCAGAGTGATCGTTTGTTTTTCTGCCATGCTCCGGATGCGGTCAAGTTGCGGTGAATGTGGCTGAAGTTCCGCTCTGTATCGGCGCTGAAACTCCAGCCAGCGACCGGCATCGTGATTAAACCATTTTCGAAGTTCGGTGCTCGGGGCGATATCCTTTGCCCAGTCGTCGATAGCGGCTTCGGCCTTGCTCAGCCCGCGAGGCCAAAGCCGATCGACAAGGATCCGCATGCCGTCGTCGGGCGTGACCGGCTCGTAAGCCCGTTTCAAGCGGAGGTGCGAGACGGGAAACCGCGGCGTTGTCATTCTGGTGTCTCCTGTTCGAGGCCCCGACGGTCATGGCTGCGGCAGAGTCGTATGCATACCGAGGGCCGAGTCGACCCCAGGGACCGCTTGACCGGGTAGTTTATGACTGGATCGGCAGGCGTGCAATTTTGCAGAAGTACCCGTCAAACAAGGTTGGACAGCCGCCAAGCAAGGGAGACGACAATTATTGCCGACAGGGCAATAGCTGTCTCAGACGAACTGACAAAGCTGATACGGGCTTATGCTCAGTGCCTGGCGGCAAGCCCGACGTTGTTGGCGGGTCGGCAAGACAGCTTCTGCCGCCCGTAACTGCTCGCGCATATGGCGGAGCATCTTCAGGCGCGATGGATAGACAAGTTCATTCGCAGCACGATCTTGTGGCAGCAGTGTCCTGACATCGTCCAACTATGATTTGACATTCACCGTCAGGAGGGATTGAACTTGCGCTGCTTTGACAAGCAACACGTTGCCTCCGCGAGACCCAACTTCCCCATTGTTTTTTTCGTTCGCTGGCTTTCTCGCCAGCGGTCCCCGTGATTTCGCCGGGTGGACAGTCAGAAGAAGATGCCATGTCTGGAACAGTCGACAAAACGAAACGCCCCTGGATTATTGCCTCCATTGTCCTCGCGACATTCATGGTAGCGATAGAGGCCACAATCGTGGCAACGGCGATGCCGCGAATTGTCGGCCAACTCGGCGGCTTCACATATTACAGTTGGGTGTTCTCGGCGTTTCTTCTGGCGCAATCCACGACAACTGTCATCTACGGCAAATTGTCCGACGTGTTCGGTCGGAAGCCAATTCTTATCGGGGGCATTATTATATTCCTCATCGCTTCCGCCGCTGCCGGCTTCGCTTGGTCGATGAGCTCGCTGATCGCATTCCGTCTCCTGCAGGGCGTTGGTGCAGGGGCGATCCAACCGGTAACGATGACGGTTGTCGGAGACCTCTATAAGCTGGAAGAGCGGGCCAGGGTGCAGGGTGTGCTCGCCAGTGTTTGGGCGATATCGGCGGTTACCGGACCCGTTGCAGGCGGTGTCATCGTCGATAACGTTTCCTGGGGATGGATTTTCTGGATTAACCTCCCACTTGGTCTTTTGACAATTGTTGGGTTCGTGCTCTTTCTGCATGAATCTGTTAAACCGCGAAGGGTTCAAATCGATTATCTTGGGACGCTATTTTTTTCGGTCGCCATTATTTCCCTTCTGGTTATGCTGACCGAAACAACCTCAAGCTTTGGTACCATTGCCAGTCTTGCAGCCGTTTTTTGCGTCAGTGGTACTCTGTTCCTGGCACAAGAGCGGCGTGCCCCTGAACCCATCATTTCATTAGCCCTTTGGAGCCAACGGCTGATCGCAACCAGCAATGTTGCTACACTGCTTGCCGGTATGGCGCTCATCGGACTTACAACGGTCCTTCCTATTTACGTGCAAGGCGTGCTCGGTAAATCGCCGCTCGTCGCGGGATTTACGCTTACTATGCTGGTTGTCGGGTGGCCAATGGCGGTTATGTTGTCAAATCGGTTCTATCGCGCCTTTGGAATCCGCAATACCCTGCGCTCTGGTAGCCTGTTGTTTCCGGTTGGCGCTGCGTTTCTCCTATTCCTCACCCCCGACAGCAGCCCCGTTTCGGCTGGTCTCGGTTCATTCCTGATGGGGTTTGGCATGGGCCTTATCAGCATCACGAGCGTGGTGCTTGTCCAGGAAAGCGTTGAATGGTCAATGCGGGGCAGCGCGACTGCTTCGATTATCTTTTCAAGGAGCCTCGGAAATACCCTCGGAGCAACGATACTTGGTGCAATTCTTAACATGGGCATATTCTATTTTGGTAGCGGCGATCTTGCCACGAAACTCCAAGAGGTCCTCAACCAACCTGCTGGGCTGACTGACCTTGCCACAACGCCGGCGATCCGCACGGTGTTTCATTCGGCATTGCATTGGACTTTCTGGGGCGTATTCATCGTGGCAATGCTTGCATTCGCGACAACGTGGCTTATTCCGGTTTCTCGAGAAGCTGGTCATAAAGAAGCTCGCATCTAGATTCGGGATGAATCAGTCCGCGCCGCCCATTCCGGATCCTTGGCAGGTCCTACTGCCGCACTTGAATCACGATGTTACATCAGGTGGAAACTGAGTTTGCCAAACTGTATTGCGGAGAAACCTGACGCGCACAACAGCGGCGGGACCGAACCCACTACGCTGACCGCAAGAACTATCTCGAGCATAAGCGTCGGAATCTCGTTTAGCCGGTCGTCTTAGAGACAGACAAGCTGTGGAGAACAAAATGACGATTACTATTACCGCCTTTGAGCGGTCGCCTGATGGCGGCAAGGGTCTGGCGCGTGATATGCGCGTTCGCTGGGCGCTCGAAGAAGTTGGCCAGCCTTACGACGTTCGCCTACTTTCGTTCAAAGCGATGAAGGAACCCGCGCATCTCG
>NZ_JBBNAM010000071.1:0-20385 GCF_037994425.1 Phyllobacterium sp. | reverse complement strand
GATCGCTGTATTGCCGTTCACGAATATGAGTGGGGATGAAGCGGACGCGCCTTTCGTCGACGGCTTGACCGAAGACCTGATCACCGACCTTTCCCGTACGGCTGGCCTGTTCGTCATTGCGCGCAATTCCGTATACGGCTACAAGGGCAAGCCGGTCGACGTACGGCTGGTCGCCCAGGAACTCGGGGTCCGCTACGTCCTGGAGGGGAGCGCCAGACGCGCAATGGGCCGTGTCCGCATCAATGCCCAATTGGTCGACGCGCTTGGCGGCCGGCACTTGTGGGCCGAGAGGTTTGACAGGACGGTGGAAGATGTTTTCGAATTACAGGATGAAGTTAACGCCAAGATTGTTGAAGCCCTCGTCGGCCGGCTGACCATCCCGAAGCAGCGCAATCGGCCGAAGAACTTTGAGGCGTACGATCTGTGTGTGCGCGCCCGGCTCCTAACGGAAGAGTCGCCGCAAACTGAGCGTGAGGCCTATATCCTGCTCCAACGCGCGGTTAAGCTCGAGCCATCATATGCCGAGGCGCTCGGTCTGCTCGCCTATAATCGTTGGCTTGCCTGGACTCATTTCGGCGAGCCCGAAGATCCTAACCGTCGGATGGCGGCGACGTTCGCGCAGAAGGCGGTCGACCTAGATCCCAACGATGCCGGCTGCCGTTACGTTCTGGGGACCATTTTGGCTTATGAGCGGCGATGGGAGGAATCAGAGGCCGCCTTCGCCAAGGCCCTGGAGCTGGACCCCAACCACGCCGACACTTGGGCCGCTATGTCGGACATGTCCGTGCTGGACGGCAGGGTTGCCGACGGACTAGCGCAGATCGAAAAAGCTCTGCGGCTCAATCCCTATCCAACCTGCTGGTATCTTTGTCATCTTGGGCAGGCGCAATACGCCGCGCGTGACTATGAGGCGGCAACCGCTACACTCCGCAGGGAAGACACGTATCGTACCAACTCACGCAAATTCCTGGCTGCTACGCTTGCGCAGTTGGGCCACCGTGAGGAGGCGCGGCGAGAAGCAGAATTGTTCCTGATCGCCCACCCTCATTTCACCATCGGCCATTGGCTCAGCTCCCAGCCGCTGCGCGATGCATCTGTACGAGACCACTTTGTCGACGGCTTTCGAAAGGCCGGCCTGCCGGAGATGTGACAGCGGGTGGGGACAATCGCGACGCGTTCGAGGACTTTATCAACGGATATGCGCTGCGCGAGAACGGCGGTCTGGATCGCAGTGCCAAGCTTCTTCAGACGCTCCACAAAACGCGTCAACCAGCCCGAGTCTCGCATGACTTTTCCGCTGCACTGCTTGCATCATGGTGGCGATGAGCCCGTAGCCCAGAATGAAGACAGGATGCTTTGCGAAACATTTAAGCAGCTTCGCCGAGACATGAAGGCGACGACGCTTACTTCCGCTATCGGCGGCGCAAAGATGACGTTACCTTGAAACTAGACAATGTCTGCTTTCCGGCAGGTGCAAGGTATGCTTCAACGGCCGAAATGAGGCGCAAAGCTGCCGCCATCTCTGCGGTGCCCAGTTTTGTTCTGTAGTGGCGGGAAAATGGCGCACCCGACAGAATTCGAACCTGTGGTCTCTGCCTTCGGAGGGGGCGCACTCAACAAAATTGTATGTCGATCCGTGCAAACGTTCGGCTTAGGCCAAATCCTGTCCCCGCAACCAAATCACAAAGCCCGCGAAAGCGGGCTTTTTTGTGCGAAAAAGCAGGATAAACATCCCGGCGCCGAAGCCTAGTGAGCGTCCGGCGAACGGATTTTGCTGAACCAGCCAGTTAAGCGATGATCCGGCGTTAGAACCAGCATTAGTGCTGGCATTAATACCAGATCTCAGAGGTTGGCATGGCTCGCATGGAGATTATTTCCGGCGTTGAACGAAGGCGGCGATGGTCGAGGGAAGCGAAGCTTGCGGTATTGGCGGAAGCGGATCTGCCCGGCGTCCGCATTGGTGATGTTGCTCGTCGCCATGACATTTATCCTGCGCAGATCTGTTTACGGCGGAGAACGCTTAGCCACTTTGATGGGTCAGCATCGTTCCTTCCGGTCCATCTGCTTGACGAAGTAGGCCTTGGGCAGACGCCCCCGGCTCGGGCGACGCCAGTGCTTATCAAGATCCTGCTACGAAACGGTCGCAGCTTAGAAGTTCCGGTAGACCTTGAGCGCAAAACGTTGTCATCGTTGATCCCGTTTGTTGAGGCCGCATGATCGGGGCTACGGGGAATGTTCGGATCTATCTGGCCTGCGGGGTGACGGATATGCGGCGTAGTATCAATGGACTGTCTGCGTTGGTCGAGGCTGAATATTGGGCTGACTTGAAGCTGAGAATTTACAAGTCTCCATGAAGTCAGGCCCCCGCAACCAACGATCCCTGCGATCTCAACAAAGCCCCCTCGTGGGGCTTTTTGCGTTGCTGGGCGCCGGATTGATCAGCACGGCGCATAAGCAATTCCAGAATTGCCCGCTCGTTGAGAAATTCGGGCTTCCTCTTGCCTGATGCGAAGGTGAGGATCGCGGCCAGATCGCCGCGCAACACGATAACCAGTTCCTCACCATCGGGCACGAGATCGATGCGGCTACCAGCGTGCGGAGCTTGTCGGCGGCCTGTCCCCACGTCTCCTCGTTGCCAAGCTGGTCGTGGAGAGCAGCAATCTCCTCATGATAATACTTCGCCTCGGCGCGATCGGTAATCAGGAGACGACCCCAGATCGGCAAGAGGGAGTTTGGAAGCCTCGTCGATCTGGGTTTCCACCCCTGGAGGACGCATATACTACGCTCGTCCAATTGATCGCGCTGCAGCGGGAAACCCGGAAAGGGATTTCCCGATTTTTTTGCTTTTCTTCTTTTCTCGGCTACAGACACATTGGCCGACGATGTGTTGCATGGTCCTCCCTTGGCTTCTGCGACCATTCTCAGCCCCACATGCTGGACAGCGGCGCTGCGGCCAGCTTGTCGCCGAACGGCACCACATCAGTGCTGTCATAGAGGACGACGCCGAAGGCGAAACGATCGCCGCAAGCCTCTGCAAGTGTGCGGAGCCCTCCGAAATCGCCGGCCTTGACCGTGGCGCTGGCCTTGACCTCGATGCCAGCGATCATCCCATCGTCGCGTTCCAGTACGATGTCGACCTCGCGCATGTCCCGATCCCGGAAATGATATGGTGTCAACCGCAGGTTCGACGCCGTCATGAGCTTCAGAACTTCGGAAAACACGAAGCTCTCCAGCAGCGCGCCGAATGTTCCGCGATCCGCCTTGACTCGGTCGAAGGTGAGCCCGCGCACACTGGCCAGCAGACCTGAATCGAGGAAATGCAGCTTGGGCGTCTTGACGATACGCTTCAGCGTATTGGTGAACCAAGGCTGTACCATTACGACCAGGAACACCTGTTCGAGCAGGCCGACATAACGCTGCCCAGTCTTGTGACTGACGTTGATGCTGCCGCCGAACTGCGAATAGTTGACCAATTGGCTTGTATGTTCGGCCAATAGCCGCACGAACTTCGGCAACTCGGTGAGCTTCTCCACATCGGCAATGTCCCGGAGATCTCGCGTCAGGATAGAAGTCAGATAGGACCGTGCCCAATCTTGCCGTCGTCGTTCGCTGTTGCGGCTGATCGCTTCGGGGAATCCCCCGTGCAGAACGAGTTGGACGAAGTCGTCTCCGATGATAGAGCTCCGCGGGCTCTTTAGCTTCCCGTCGAAAAGGTGCTCCAGAAAGGACGGCGTCCGGCCTTCGATTTCGGCCCTTGCCAGCGGCAGCATTCGGATGGTCTCCATTCGCCCGGCCAGGCTGTCCGCAATCCGCGGTAAAGTCAGCACGTTTGCTGACCCGGTAAGTAGAAACCTGCCCGGACGATAGTCCTCATCGACTGTCTTCTTGATCGCCAGCAGCAGGTCTGGCGCACGCTGAATCTCGTCGATGATGGCTTCATCCAGGCCCCGAATGAAGCCGGCAGGATCGGATTGGGCGGCTTCGAGAACCGTCTGATCGTCGAGGGTGATATAGGTTCGGCCGGCTTCTCCCATCTTTCGGACAAGTGTAGTCTTGCCGGCCCGGCGCGGTCCTACGATGAGGACGACCGGAGTATCCAAAAGGGCTTCCTCCGCCCGCTGCTCTACAAACCTTTCGAACATGCTTTCCTCGAATCTCGGACGATTGGAACTATCGTTCTCGGCTGATTGGAAGTCAATGTCCCGCCAATTGGAACTTGCAAGGTCGCAATCTGGGAAGAAGAATCCCTTCCGGCCGCCGGTTCGCTGCCGGCGCACCTTCTGCAGCGGAGAGACCCGCAACGCCCCCTCAGAATTCGGGTGTATGTGAGTCTGCCGTTACGGTTTATGGCTCAGGTAGAGGCTTCTGGCACCTGCCGCAGAGACCACGATGTCCAAATACGATCGCAACGCTTGCTCAGCGTCCACCTCGTCAATCTCGGTAGGTCCAATCGGTGATTTCAGCGACCTGCTCGAAGAAGCTGCCGACGCCGCAGGCGGTTGGATCAGCCCGCTGGAGCCATTCCTCCGCCCATGCGATCCACTCTTCAACGCTGCGACCATCGATTTCAGCGGTGGACGTGACGTTTATTGATCGCAACGCTGCCAGGAAATCGCGCACGGCGGCGAGTTCGTGCCAGTCCTGCGCTAACTCCCGGAAGCGTCGCCAGCGGTTAGCATCGCGCTTGCGACGCTGCTGTTCTTCATAGCGGCGCTGGTCGGCAAGTTGGCGCTCGCGCTCCGCCGCCTCTCGATCCTTGCGCTGTTTAACGAGCAATGGTCCGGCTGCAACGAAGGTGGCCAGTATGTCCGGCAGCATTGCATGCCCTCCATCGGCTGTTTTTCGGATTCAAGCCATTGACGAGGAAGCACTGCCAGGTTTTGATCTCGAAAACGAGCCATCCTGTCGGCACCAGTTCCTTTTTCCAGCCGTTATCGCCGGGTGATCTGAATCGCTTTTCGTTGTCGGTCGGAGCCCGACGTTCCTGCTTTTGCTTCTCGCGAACCTGAAACTCCACTTTTTCGCCTAGAACCTCAGCAAACAGGACGCCTCGCTCTCCCTGCTTAACCTTTCCGCCGTGGCGCTCAATCGCCTTGAACAACACATCCAGAATTCGGTGTTTACGGTGGTCCGTTTCGGAGAAATCGCCAGGGTCATAAAGATTGCGCCTCCATGGATCGCGCTCACTTCGGGCTCGACGCTTTTTCTGTTTGTGCTCCGTGAGCCATGAGGCGATGACTGCGTGGGACCTCAGAAGGCGTTCAGGCACCGCAAGAGTGGATTCACTCGCACGGGCTTTCTCCGCCTGTTGCTTGACCTCCGGCGGCAGCTCGATTGGAGGAGGCGGCAACGGTGTCGGTCGAATGGTGATGGAGTATGCACTGCTCGATTTCGGCAATGGGGTCTGTTTTGGTGCCCTGCCCACGGCATGTTTCGCCCAGTATCCGCGAGGCGGATACTGGATATCTTCCCTATCGCAGATCTTGGCGAGGCCGTTGCCGCTGATCCCATAATCCATGGCCAAACGCGACATCGGCGTTGTCCACACCGCGTTGTAGAGTTCCTCTCGCGTCATCCTCGTCGGTTGTGTCGGACGTGGCTTTAGCGCGACCTGCACCGTATCTTCAGCAGGGGGCGCAAGAATTTGCTGTGTCTCGCCGGAAACGGAAACCGCAGCTGGGCCTGCTTTGACATGCTTCAGGCTTAACGCTCATCTTCTCAGTATCCAGCACCAGCGGCTCGACACATCCAGATGGTGCTGGCGGCAAAGGCGGCTGCTCGACAGGCTTTCTGAACTCCTTCCGTCTCCAATGCCCGGACGATGGCGTTGGAATATCGGCGCGTCGCAGCAATGTGCTGAGATTGCCCGTGGTGGTCCCGAGCTCGACAACCAGGTGCGACATCGGCTTCGACCAAACGCGGTCATAGAGCTCTTGGCGGGTGAAGCGGTGTTTCATGGCAAATGAGCAAAGGCGCGGTCGTGGGTTATCGAGAGAAAGATCTAATTGGCATTATATAGAACAAAAAAGGAACATAAGACAACCTAAGCAGTGGCGAAATTCACTATTCGACCCTGCGCTATTGGAACTTTTTTACCGCGATACCGCCGTTTCTACGCGATTTCAGATGACACTATATCACGCCCGTTATGCTGCCAACTTTGGTATTTCCCGCTCAACTAATCGAAGGAATCGTTGGTTGCGAGCGCCCCCGCAACCAACGATTCCTGCGATTGAATAGAAGGCGATCCGAGAGGGTCGCCTTGTTCGTTTGTACCGTTTCGCAGGAGTCGGGTGTTGCGCTTCCCGGCAACCAAATCAAATCAAACTCATGCAACGTCAAACAAGCCTGCACCGGCTTCGATCCACAGGCTCGACGGCCCGTCACCCACCACTCGGGGCTACAAGCGGAAGGGTAAGCGGTCATCCGGCAACCGCGGCATCACAGTCCAGTGGATGCCGCGTTCACACCAGGCTACGCAGGCGATCCATGACTGCAGTCTTTACACTCGTGTGGATCGTTTCCGGAAACCCTTTGGGCAGCTCACTTTCAATGCGTGCGAGCGCGGCCTCTGCGGTGCCAGCCATCACTTCCATCGATTCTTTCGCGAGCGATTTTGGCAGGCCTGCCGCTTCGCCCGTCTGAACAAAATGACGCCCGTGAATTTCGGCGATCCTGTAATGGTTGCTTGTGCCGACCGACATGGCCAGCTTTATCTGTTTGCGCCGAATCTGCCCGCTATCAAGACTGGGCTGCGCGGAGAGTACATCGTAAAGCGGGGTGAGATGATAGCCGCCGCCCGGTGTCAGAAAGACGCTGAAGTTCTTCGCATGCCCGTCGGTTGCGCCGATGAGCCAGAACAGAATCTGCGTCCGGAATACCGTCGCTTGATCGACCGCTGGGTTGTCGCTGCCCTTGAGCAGGTCAAGCACCTGCGCGACGCCAGGCCCGCCGTCACTCTGGTATTTCCGGGTGGGGGGCACCGAAAGTGCCTGACAGCAATCCTCTTGCGGGAGTCGGATGAGCCGTCCGTCCTTCGTCCATCTGCGGTCGAATCGCTCGATCAGAAGCGCCTTGGTTTTGCCGAACGTGGCGATTTCTGCGTTGTTGACCGGCAAGCCGAAGGCTGCGGCAAGCTTGAGGCAGTAATATTCGTTCTCGACGCTGTTCGAGAGGTCGACGCCGTTCGGCAGTTCGCCGATCTGCGTCTTGAAGATGTGCGTGGTCGGGGTCGTGCCATGCGGCTTGAGCCATTTTCCATTGTGCCGGAGCAGCGCAGTCTTTTCCTGTGCGCCCGCCACTGAAATCCGGAAGTCGTCGTCGCGGCTCAGGCCAAGCGGAGCCTGCGCGAGGCCCTTGAGCAGCTTCTCGATGGCTTCACTGTCGACCGCATCGCCGGAAATGCCCTGATGATCATGATCGGCATGATCATGATCGGCAGCGACGAACTGTAGCGCGCCGACGCAATCCCGACCGATAGCGGCAAGAAGGCTGTAGGCGTCCGTGCCGTCGGCACCGACTTTTTCGGCCACGCGCCGACGAAGCGCGTCCGAATCCGGGAGTAGGTTGTCGAACACGGCAATGACAGGCTCGCCGCGGAAGGCATCCTCGCGTAGGGGTAGGGATAGCGAAATCGGAAGCGAATGTTCCCATTCCAGCCAGCTCTGATCATAGCGAAAGTCGATCGCGCCGCTCGCGGCCTTGAGGAGATGTCCGACAAGGCGGTTATTGAGGAGAACGCGCAGCGGCACATGGCGGGGATGTCGTGGCATCAGAAGATGTCCTCGATGTCCGAGGCTGCGCCTTTGGAGCGCGGCATGATTTGGAACTCCAGGTCGAGCGCAGCGAGCACCCCAAGAATGGTTTCCAGTTTTGCCGCCGGATTGCCGGTTTCAATGAGCGAAACCGTTTCCTGACGCAGCCCGGCCTTGTCGCCGAGTTGACTCTGGCTCCAGTCGCGTTTCTTGCGGGCGCGGCGGATGAGGTTGCCGATTTGTTTCGGTGTGCGGGCGACGTCGGTCATTGTTTCCACTCCGACCTCGTTATGTGCTAATTCCGATAAACTGTCAATATGGGAGTTGGCGCATAATTTTGAGTTATGCGTTAGATACAATAACCAGATTTTACAGCAATTGGCGCATAAAGGGTGCCGCAACCGCGGCTCGAACGCCGACGACGGCGAAGCCTGACACTCACGCATAGTCGGTGATGATGGCGGAGCGGCAGATATAGGCGGCACCGGAGACGCGCGCATGGCCGCCGACGAGAGCGTCGCCGCTGACGAGGGCTTGGCCGAGTACAAGAGCCTGATCGGCGATCCAGCAATTGCCGTTATGAGAGAGATTGCGCACTGTCTCGACGCCGATTTGGCCAGAAGTGCTATGCGAGATCATCTGGCTGCCAGCCAAGAGAGATAGGTCAGGTTGCGCGAACGACGGGCTTTGTATGAGGAACAGCGCAGAGCTTACGCAAGGAGCACGAATTCTTGCAAATCGAAAACGCATAATGGGTACTGACTATAGGGGCGGGATGTCTTCGCTTGGCCGAACTATCTTGTCGCGGCAGCCTCCAAGCGTTTGTGGCGGATGGCATCGGCGATAAAAATACGGGCAAGGGCGTGATAGAGCGCTTCGTTGGAGATTATCCGGGCGGTGCCGAAGCCGAGCATTGATGCACACATCAGTGCAATAACGCTGCTGTGGCTCCCTGTCATTTCCAGAATAATCACAAACGCGGTCATAGGTGCTTGCACCACGCCGGCAAAGTAGCCGGCCATCCCGAGGATTGCGGCAAGGGCAATATTACTACCCAGCAATTGCCCGACAGCACTACCAAGCCCTGCTCCGACAGACAGGGACGGCGCGAAAATTCCTCCCGGGATACCCGAGATCATGGAAAGAAGACCTGCGATAAGCTTTGCGATGAAGTAATGCCAGGGAAGCGGAGTGCCTTCAACCGCACTGCGGGCCTGCTCGTAACCTGTGCCGAAAGTCATGCCACCAGATGCCAAGCCAATCAGGGCAACGCCTAAACCGCAGGCTCCGGCGAGCAGCAACAACCTGCGCAGTGGGTCTGAGACTGCCCATCGTCTTACCCGCCGCGAGGCCTTAAGGGCCAAGGCGCTGAACAGCGCACCACACGCGCCTCCGCCAACTCCACAAAAAACAACTAACAGCCAATCGGAAAAGTCCGTTCTGGCTGCTGCGAACTCACCAAAATAGGTGTAGTTGCCAACGAGCCCCAACGCTGCCAGGCCTGCCAGGATGACGGCTGTCAGGACGAGGCCATTGGCACGGGACTGATAGGATTTTCCCATTTCTTCAATTGCAAAGACGATTCCTGCAAGCGGTGTGTTAAATGCCGCCGCAATGCCCGCTGCGGACCCTGCGAGGATCAGTCCCCGGGCATGTGCCATACCGCCCCAACGCGCGGCTTGCAACATGATCGATGCACCGACTTGAACCGTCGGACCTTCTCGTCCGATGGATGCACCTGAACAAAGGCCGACCGCTGTAAGCGCGATTTTTCCAAGAACCATTTTTGGTGACAGCAGCCGGCGGCGGTCTTCGTCATCGGTTAGGTGACGTGCAGCTATCGCTTGAGGAATACCGCTGCCCTGGGAGTTCGGAAAATGCCGCATTGCCAAATAGGCGCACAATACAAAGCCAATCGGTGTGATCACCAGCGGCAAGTATTCACTCCAGCCGCCCGCATGCGTTACGCCGTGAAAAAGCATCTGCGCCAGGTCTGCGAGCTTGGCGAAAACCACACTGATCACACCAATGGCGAGTGCGCCGGCCCAGAAGACCAGTCGCGGCCGCCATACCCGTGTGTTACCCCACATTGCGCGCGTTCGGCGCAAGGTGGAACTTCTTCTATAAAACGGGCGAGTAGCCAATCTGCGAGTCCAGTGTTTGGTATATCCCCATGAGCTATCATGAAAATGTCTTGCAATTCAATGAATATGCACAGACTTTCTATGGGGCGATCGAATGGAGTATTTGCTGGTGAAAATATGAGTATGATAATTGAAATCCGTTTGAAACGCTTCACTTAGCATGTCAGGTGCATTCTTTTAAAGTGGAACTTTCAAAATGCATAAGGCGCGGCATGCGGTGAATGCCTGCGCTAACCAAATATTGCCAAGGCCCGGCGACCCGGGTATTTAGTCGGGTTTCAATGTTTTGTACGGAACTGAGGCAACAGCGCAGTCAACCGAAGCATACCGCCGCTGTGTTCGAGCCGCAGACAAGGACGGCGACGCGCTCGCCTTCTTGAGGACGATAGCGACCCGACAGGAGGGCAGCCATGGCGGCCGCGCCGCCGGGCTCTGCGACAATGCGTACCGTGTCCCATAGCGCCTGCTGCGCGTTGCGGATATCATCATCGGAGACAAGGACGGACTGACCGACGAAGGCTTGGGCAATCGGAAACATGAGCTCTCCCACGCGCCGTGGTGCCAGGGAATCGGCAGCAATACCGCCCGCCGGCGCGTCGACTGGCTTACCCGCGGCAAGAGCGAGGTTAAGGGTGGGGGCGGTTTGCGGCTCGACCGCGACGATTTTGACACGCCCGCGCAACCAGGCGGCGATGCCACCTATGAGGCCTCCACCGCCGACGGCGACGAGCAGCGTGGTCATTTCGGGTAGATCGGCCTCAATTTCACGCCCGAGCGTTGCCTGGCCGAGCAGGGTTTCGACCTGATCGTAGGCGTGAACGGCAAGTGCTTGTGCCTCGGCAACAAGGCGCTCGCTTGCCTCCAGAGCGTCCGCGTAGCGTTCGCCGCCCATAACGAGCTTTGCCCCGTAGCTGCGGATCTTGTCGGCCTTTGCCGAAGAGGTGACGCTCGGCACGAAGATGGTGGCCGGCACGCCGAGCCGCATCGCAGCGTAGGCAACCGCGGCGCCGTGATTGCCACCCGAGGCGGCAACGACACCTGCGGTGGGGACCGGCCGCGTCAGAAGATTGGTAAATGCCCCCCGCGCCTTGAAGGATCCCGAATGCTGCAGACATTCAAGTTTAAGTGCTACGGGCAGCGCAGCCAGGCCGAAATCGCTCAGGTCGATGTTAAGTACGGGCGTGTGCCGGATATGCGACCGGATGACTTTGTCAACGGCAGTGATGCGTTCAGGCGTGATGTCAATTGGCATGATCGCACCATATTTCGTGGCTAGGCAGAAAGGCAAGCGTTGATAGAGTGATGACCGTGCAGCTTCTGGATTAGATCATGAACAGGTATTCGAGCGTTTTCTGGATTTTCATTCTGATGGCAGCGGCCGCGAGCGGTGTGCTTTATGGCTATTTCTATAACGGAAAAATCTCGGCGATCGGCGCGATTTTCGCGCTGTTCCTTTGTATTCCCCCTGTTGCATTCGAACGCGGAAGCCTGTTTCCGCGTCTTTTCGATTGGATCAATGCGCTGCCAACGCCCAGCTATATTGTTTGCTCGCTGATCGCCAATTACCTCCTCATCGGGATCGGCTATTTCATTTGTGGCACCCTGCTTTGGTTCTTCGGCTATCTTCCCGCTGAATGGTGGCAGGAGGCCGTTTTACCGACGCGAATATGGCTTTATACGCTTGTCGTTTCGGCGCTGATGAGTTTCGTTTCGCGGGTGCGCGAGCTCCTCGGGCGCGATGTTTTTGCCAGCCTGTTGATGGGTCGCTACCGAAAACCCATCGAGGAGGAGCGCATTTTCCTCTTCGTCGATCTCGTGGGGTCCACATCCTTTGCCGAAGAATTCGGGGATCTGCGCGCCCAGCAGTTCCTCGGTGCGCTCTTTGCAGAATTTGCTGCACCGGTGCGGCGTCGCCACGGTACGATCGACGATTATGTCGGCGATGCGGCGATCATCACTTGGCCAATGCAGCGCGGCATTCGCAACGCGAATTGCGTCTTGTGTATCTTCGATATCATCGATGCAATCGAGGCGAATTCGGAAAGGTGGCTCAGTGAGTTTGGCCGCGTGCCGCGCCTGCGTGCTGCGCTACACGGCGGATCGATCGTCACCGCGGAGATCGGCGTCGACCATCACAAGATCACCTATTTCGGCGATACGGTGAATACGACGGCGCGGCTCGAACAGCTTTGTCGCAATCTCAAGGCGCCCGTGCTGATATCGAGCGAGCTTGCCAAGCGCCTCACTTTTCCCGAGGATATTCGTACGAGTTACCTTGGCACACATGCGGTGAGGGGCAAGGGGCAAAGCCTCGGGGTTATGGCGCTGGCAAGACAGCGCCGGCAGCACTCAGAGCTAATTGCCCAGCCGGCCTAGAATATTTCATGTCTCTGCACGGGCAGCTAGAACCACCCCTTGTCGTTGGTGGCAAGCGACATCGCCTGATCTGCCGCGACTAGGTCAGGATAATTTTCAACACGGCCCCGTAAGGCAGCGCTCGAGAGCAAGGCCACGTTGGCTCAATCATCTCTCATTTGCGGGTGATGAGGCAAAGGACCACAACCTCTGAACGCTCATCAATGCGTATAAGGCGCGCAACAGGATGATCGGCGCGCGAAATCACAACCTCTTCGCGCCCAGAAGCGCCAAAAGACGGGTCGTTGCTTCTCCCACGATTTTCCTTGTGGTGGTCTATCCTCGCCTCCTTTGAATATTGCCCGAACGAAGATGTGGCTGCGTCTTGGCGGGTCAAGGTCAGGTTTCAAATGTTCTCGTTCAGACAATTTCTGTCCATAATGCGGCAGAATTCGTCTTTGGCCCGATGACAGCTGCTGTTGCCTGCGCTATGGTCAGCGCGTCGAGGGCCTTGTGATTTGCGAAAATGCGAGGCTCTGTCAGTTTGCGGGAGAGTGGCCGGTCATCCGATGTACCGGTCCACCGAAGGGGAAATCGCCCGAAATCTCTCAGGTACCAGGAACCGCAAACCGATAAGGCAACTCTGGAAAGTCGGGGGAAACCCCGCGCCGAAGGTGTAAGTTCAGCCGGTGCCAACGGGCGCGAGGCGAGCGAGTCTCTCAGGCTTCCGACAGAGGGGTAAAGCATCATTCCGTCGCGGTGACGGAGGTCTTTGCACGTCTCTGGAGTGAATATGGGCGACCTAACAAATCCCGGATCAGAAGAACTGAAATCGCTGCCGCTTGCGGATCTGCACGAAGCGGCGAATGCACGCTTTGGCGGATTTGCCGGCTGGTCCATGCCGATCACCTATCCCCTCGGCGTCATGAAGGAACATCTGCATGCGCGCGAAAAGGCTGGACTGTTCGATATTTCGCATATGCAACTGTTCGATGTGGCCGGCGCGGGCGCTGCGGCGTTGTTGTTGCGAACTTGCCCGCTCAATGCAGATTTGATGCACATCGGGCAATCGAAATATACGTTCTTCCTCAACGAACAGGCCGGGATCATTGACGACCTGATCGTCACGCGTCTTGGTAAAGACCGATTCATGATTGTGGCCAATGCCGGCAATGCAGCGATCGACGAGGCCCATTTGCGCAATGTCGCCAAGGACTTTGATGTCAGCATCGATGCCCTTGACCGCGTGTTTCTGGCGATCCAGGGCCAGCAGGCGGCGGATGTGCTGCGCAAGACTGGCGCACCCGGGACTGATCTTTCCTTTATGCATGGCTTTGAACCAAAGCCTGGCTGGTTCATGAGCCGCTCGGGCTATACGGGCGAAGACGGATTTGAAATCGGCCTTCCGGAAGCCGACGCGCGAGAACTTGTCGCCAGCCTGCTTGCAGATGACCGCGTAACCTTTGTCGGGCTCGCCGCCCGTGACAGTCTGCGCCTTGAAGCCGGTCTTTGCTTGCATGGCCAGGATATCACGCCGGAGATCGATCCCGTCGATGCCGGCCTGACCTGGGCCATAACCAAGCCGGTGCGCGAGCAGGGGGGGTTCATCGGGGCCAAAGCCTTGCTCGCGAAGATTGCTGCAGGCCCACGCCAAAAGCGCGTCGGGCTGAAACCGGACGGGCGCCAGCCCGTGCGCCCCGGTGCAGTGCTCGTCGATATTAATGGCAATAGCGTCGGCGTGGTGACGTCCGGCGGATTTGGCCCATCGGTCGGCTTCCCGGTCGCCATGGGATATGTCGGCAAGGCGTTTGCGCCCATCGGCTCACAGCTTTTCGCCGACATCCGCGGCAACCGCATTGCTCTCCACGTTCACGCGCTTCCCTTCATCCCACATCGCTACCACAAAGGATAATGAGATGGCTGTCACCTATTTTACTGAAGATCATGAATGGCTCCGCGTTGAGGACGGCATTGCGACGGTCGGCATTACCGACCATGCCCAGGACCAGTTGGGTGATCTCGTTTTCGTGCAGTTGCCGCAAGTCGGCCAATCGCTTGCCAAGGGCGATGCCGTGGTCGTTGTCGAGTCGGTAAAGGCCGCCTCCGATGTCTATGCGCCGGTGGACGGCGAGGTCACGGAAGTCAACGAAGCCGTGGTGAGCGATCCGGCGCTCGTCAACTCCTCGGCCACTGCTGACGGTTGGCTATGGAAGATGAAACTATCTGACAGCAACCAGTTAACCGGCCTTCTCGACGAAGCCGGTTACAAAGCAATCATCGGCTGATCAATCATGCAGAACAAGGGCATCTTTCCATTCACCGACCGCCATATCGGCCCCAGCCTCCAGGGCTCCCGCTCCATGTTGGCGGCACTCAACGTTCCCTCACTTGAAACCCTCATTTCCCAGGCCGTACCGAAATCTATCCGGCTCGAGCGGCCACTTGACATCCCCGAAGCAGTCAATGAGGCCGAAGCACTCACCCTGCTTTGGGCAAAGATGAGCCAGAACAAGACCCACAAGAGCTTCATCGGTCAAGGCTACCACGGCACGCACGTGCCGGCCGTCATCCAGCGCAACCTTTTTGAGAACCCAGCCTGGTATACGGCCTATACCCCATACCAGTCCGAAATCAGTCAGGGCCGATTGGAGCTTCTGTTCCATTTTCAGACCCTCGTGGCGGAATTGACCGGCCTGCCGGTCGCGTCGGCATCACTGCTCGACGAGGCGACCGCGGTTGCCGAAGCCGTCGGCAGTGCTTACCGCCATCACCGCGAGAAGCGCACACGCATCGTGTTTGCCGCAGACGTCCATCCCCAGATTCTCGATGTTGTTCGCACCCGTGCCGAACCACTTGGCATGAGCATCAACGGCGGCACGATTGATGCACAAGTTGCGGCGATTATCGTTCCCTGGCCCGATACCTTTGGTGTCTATGGCGACCATTCTATCGCCATCGAGCAAGCAAAAGCTGCCGGCGCCCTGGTGATTGCCGTGGCTGATCCCCTGTCGCTTACAATAACGGCGCCGCCGGCTTCACTTGGTGCCGATATTGCAGCGGGCTCGATGCAGCGCTTCGGCGTGCCTATCGGGTATGGGGGACCGCATGCGGCCTACCTTGCCGTCACGGATGCGCTGACGCGTCTTATTCCGGGCAGGCTGGTTGGTCAGTCAATGGACAGCAAAGGGCGACCAGGTTATCGCCTTGCCCTGCAGACCCGCGAACAGCACATCCGCCGCGACAAGGCGACCTCGAACATCTGTACGGCACAAGCATTGCTGGCCAATATGGCCGTATCCTTCGCCATCTGGCATGGGCCACAGGGACTTCGGGCAATCGCGGCGCGCGTTCATGGCCAAGCGGTGCGCATGGCGGCGGGTCTTGAGGCCGCTGGCGTCGGCCTTGTCGGCAAACGCTTCTTCGACACGTTGACCGTCAATGTGCCTGGCAAGGCCGATGCTATTGCCGCGGTTGCCCAACGCGATCGGCGCCTCGTTCGGGTTATCGATCAGGATCGGCTTGGACTGACGTTTGACGAAACGACGACGGAAGCCGATCTACATGCTCTTGCTGCCCTATTCGGCGCGATGCTGCCCGATGACACGGGAACGCGCCTGCCGAGCGAACGCCCGGCCGACGGTTTCATGACCCAGGCCGTGTTCCATCAGCAGCGTTCCGAAACCGAAATGATGCGGTTTCTTCGTCGCCTTGCCGACAAGGATCTTGCGCTTGACCGCGCCATGATCCCGCTCGGTTCGTGCACGATGAAGCTCAATGCGGCGGCGGAGATGCTTCCGGTGAGCTGGCAGAGTGTTGCCAACATTCACCCCTTTGCCCCGCCCGATCACGCGCTGGGCTATAAATCCCTTACCGATGATCTTGAATCCTGGCTTGCCGAGATCACCGGGTTCGATGCAGTTTCACTGCAGCCGAATGCCGGGAGCCAGGGCGAATATGCAGGGCTCCTCGCCATCCGACGCTATCATTTCGATCGCGGCGAGGCGCATCGCGACATATGCCTCATTCCGGAATCGGCGCATGGTACCAATCCTGCCAGCGCCCATATGGCCGGAATGCGCGTCGTCGTTGTCGCTTGCGAGGAAGAGGGCGACATCGATCTCGATGACCTGAAGGCCAAGGCCGAATTGCATGGGGCCAATCTGGCTGCACTGATGATCACCTATCCCTCGACGCACGGCGTCTTCGAGGAAGGGGTCAAGGACATCTGCGCCATGATTCATGCGCATGGCGGCCAGGTCTATTTCGATGGTGCGAACCTCAATGCCCTTGTCGGGCTGGCGCGTCCCGGCGATATCGGCGCTGACGTTTGCCATATGAATTTGCATAAAACCTTCTGCATTCCACATGGGGGCGGGGGGCCTGGCGTTGGCCCGATTGGCGTCAAGAAGCATCTGGCCGCCTTCCTGCCCGGGCACGTCGAGCTCAATTCGGCACATGCTGTTTCGGCTGCGCCATTCGGCAGCGCATCAATCCTGCCTATCACCTGGATGTACATCCGCATGATGGGCGCAAGCGGTCTGAAGCAGGCGACAGAGATGGCAATCCTAAATGCCAACTATATCGCAGACCGGCTGAAGGACCACTATCCGGTACTGTTCACGGGGCGCAACGGCCGCGTCGCGCACGAATGTATTATCGACACGAGGGTACTCAAGGAGAGCGCCGGAATCAGCGTCGAAGATATCGCAAAGCGGCTCATCGACTACGGTTTCCATGCACCTACCATGTCCTGGCCAATACCCGGGACATTGATGATCGAGCCGACCGAGTCGGAATCCAAACGAGAAATCGACCGGTTCTGCGATGCGATGGTCGCGATCGCCGGCGAGGCGGCCAGGGTCATGAGCGGCGTGTGGCCAAAGGACGACAACCCGCTGGTCAACGCGCCACATCCGGCTGATGATGTTCTTTCCGACGACTGGTCGCATCCCTACAGTCGTAGCGAGGCCAGCCTGCCGGCGGGGTCAAGCGACGAGAACCCGAAATATTGGCCGCCGGTATCGCGCATCGACAATGTGGCAGGCGACCGCAATCTCGTGTGCTCATGTCCGCCGATGCAGGCTTATCGCTAGGGTCAGGACCTGTTCACATGATCGAAAGGGCAGTTGAAACGGCACGAAGATGCAAAGTGATGCGTTCATTATACTGCAGCTTGCCGCCGTTTCGATGTCCTTGAGAATTCGGGGTTTCGCTGGCTGCGCATGCCCGGCCTAAATTGAACGTCGCATCGACGCGTTCGTCATCGGTCTTGCCCGCGCGATCCATCCAGCTGCAATCGCTTCGATCGAAAGCGCCGCAACGCCTCAACGAAACAGGAAGAACTTCGGGACAAAATAGGAGGCTGCAACCTGGCGGGCGTTTCAACGGATGATGCGCTTCTCTTACATCCCCTTACACAAGAAAGTTCAACCAGAAGAACCGATATCCATGACAAAAGCGATGCCCGACCAAGGGTTTTTCGAGCGCAATGCTGATATGGTTGCCCGTGACCTCATCGGGATGCACCTGTTTTTGGATGATGTCGGGGGCCCGATCGTTGAGACGGAAGCCTATGGACCAGATGATCCCGCCTCGCATAGTTTCCGCGGTCCGAGCAGCGCCAACCAGACAATGTTTGGTCCGCCTGGTCACGCCTATGTCTATCGTTCGTACGGGATTCACTGGTGCCTGAATGTTGTTTGTCTGCCGGGATCGGCTGTGCTGATAAGAGCCTTGGAACCGACCCGAAATATCGAGGTCATGCAAGAGCGGCGATCCCAAAATGACCTGCGTTTGTTGTGTTCGGGTCCCGGAAGACTTGCCCAAGCCCTTGGCGTGGAAAAAGCCCATGACGGGACATCGCTTCTTGAGCGACCATTTTCGCTGGAGCGAACGTTAAATGCTTTCGACATCTGCAGCGGACCCCGTATCGGCATCAGCCGGGCGATGGATAAGCCCTTGCGCTTTGGCCTTCGCTCCTCGCCATTCCTGAGCAAGAAATTTCGCTCTTGAGGGATGGAGTGCCGCAAAATCTTGGCACAGAAGACAAATTCGCTTGTTGATACCCGGCATGCGTCAAGGACGGCGCTCTTTCCACGGGGCGATATCATATCATTGTTGTTTTACCGCAAGAGACGACGCGTGATGGCATAGCTCAAGGCTGCTGCCCCCGTCAGCGCGGCAAGCGGTTTGAGATGGATAAAAGATGCGAGTTGCTCTTCGAGGAGACCCGGGGTCGCCCGCACCAACCGAGTGGCACCCTCCGACAATAATTGAACGGATTGCAAAACGTGGTCGAGTTCCGCGCGCATGGCCGCAAGTTCATCCTTCATCTCAACCGTCGTTTGGCTGTTAGTATCATCGCTGAAGCGGTTCGCACGGTTCAGAGCCTGGTCGACAAGCGGGGCATCGCCAAGTCTGTCCGCATCGAGCTTTGTTGCACCCCATTGATCGGCCATTTCATCCTCCCTGACTATTGTCCGGCGGCACCACGCAGGATGATCTTCCGCCGTTTCTTGCCGAAATGGTTGCAGCCATCAGGAAGCGGCTGCAACCATGCACTCGACCGACAAGGCCAAGCGCTCCTTCATCACTGCGACAGGTACACCACCTTTCGGTCCTTCCGGGATACGATGATCGGCTGCTTGTCGACGTAGACGTAGGCATAGTCCGGACTGTCGGGTATCGGCACCAGTTCGATCGTATCCGGTACCACCGTTCCGACGGCTACATCCCCGTCAATCACGACAGGGTCTGATGGATGGGCGATCACATAATCCCGGGCAGGCTGGGGAACCTCAACGACCACGGTGTCTTGCGCCAATGCAACGCCCGATCCCGAGATCATCAATGTCATGGTCAATATAGCTAGCCGTTTCATGGGATGTTTCTCCTTGATTTGTCCCTCCGCAACGAAATGATGATGTGGTCATTTGGTTCCCGCACGTGAGCCTTGGCACCTTTCAAAACGGTCGGAGCAGGCGCAAGGCGCTATCTTGGCCTCATCGCTCGATGCTTTGGGGGCCAAAAAGTTAGGGCAGGCGCCTGCTACCCGCGGCCCGGCTGCCTACCGCCACCGTCTTTGCGCTGTTCCAGCAAAATTGCTGCGTAGCGAATCGATCATCATCCCGGATAAATCAGGAGCGCCGCGCCGATGGCCATAAGGACCAAAGCCGGCCAGTTTCGGTTCAGTCCGAGAAAACGCAGACCCTGACCGCCCGGCTCCAGCGTCGGGCGGTTCTCATTGTCGGGGTGCTTTGGCGGCGTACTCAACCGGCGCGCGCTGATCGCGACCCAAACGGCATAAAGGAGGCCGGCACCAATCAACAACGCGCCCGCAATCTTCATCATCTGAACTCCTGGGGCGGCAATCGATACCGCCCCTTGCGCAAATCAGGTCAGTCCTTGCACTCTTCGGCCTTGGCCATGGCTGTTTGCTCACCCTTTTGCTGTGCCTCAACATCCTGCTGCGATGTCGCAAGGTTTTTGTCGCCGCCACCCTCCTTGCCCGCAAGAGGCATCGTCTGGCCATCCTTCTGCGGGGTCTGGCTGGTGCTGTTTGTCGTCGTTCCAGTGCTTGCGGCGCCCTGTTGTGCCTCGCTGTTGGCAGCGTTTTCCAGCGGTGCGTGGGTACCATCCTTGGCGATACCCTGCTGCGGTTGAGAGTTCACAGAACCCGTCGTGGTTGGACATGCGGCAAGCGCGGTACCTGAAGCAAACGCCAACGCGGCGGCCATGATCGGTGCAATCGCTTTCATTTTGTTCCTCCTCAGTCGGTCAATTGTGACTCATAAACCGATCTGTGCAGAAAATTGTTCCTTGCCGGCCCACCAGCATCCTAGTACTACAGTTGCGTTTGATCTGAAATCGTGATTCACTCTTGGCATTTGGCTGGAGGGGAATTGCATGTCGGTGGCAGCTTGGTCTGGGTCGGTATTGGCTTGGCAACGCGAGCTCGACGCATGGAAGGAGCGATTGGGGTCGGTTTATCGTCGTCGTGAATTGCGCTTATCGAGTGGCGCCTTTCTTGATGGCGTGCTGTCGGGAGTGGAGCGCAAGACTGGCTGGTTGATGGCCGAGCAGGCAGGGCTGGGGCGACCTTATCGGATGCAGTCGCTATTGGGGCGCAGCCA
>NZ_JBBNAM010000070.1:0-6635 GCF_037994425.1 Phyllobacterium sp. | reverse complement strand
ATTGCACACTACATAGAAGGCAAATATTCAAGACGACATACGCCTTGACGTTTGCAACTGCGGGACCTTGAACCCCGCGTGGATGGAGAACGCCAATGCCTGCCGTGCAGGAAACTATTGATCGTGTCCGTACACTGGACGTGGACCAGTATAAATATGGCTTTGAAACCCTTATCGAAATGGATAAGGCGCCCAAGGGCCTCAATGAAGATATCATTCGCCTGATCTCTGCCAAGAAGAACGAGCCGGAATGGATGCTGGAATGGCGCCTGAAGGCTTTCGAGCGCTGGCAGACGATGGAAGAGCCCACGTGGGCGCGCGTGAATTATCCCAAGATCGACTTCCAGGACATGGTTTACTTCGCTGGACCGAAGAACCAGACGGGTCCTACGTCGCTCGCGGACGTTGATCCCGAACTCCTGCGGACCTATGAGAAGCTTGGCATTCCGCTAAAAGAGCAGGAAATCCTTGCGGGCGTACGCAAACAGGGCGAGCCAAGCCCATCGGACGAAGAAGAAATTAGCGACAACGTCTATAAATCCGGCCGTGTCGCGGTGGATGCCGTCTTTGACAGCGTCTCTGTCGTCACGACCTTCCGGGCGGAACTCGCCAAGGCCGGCGTCATTTTCTGCTCGATCTCGGAAGCGATCCGCGAATATCCTGAACTCGTTCAGAAATACCTCGCTTCGGTTGTGCCGGTCTCCGACAATTTCTACGCTACGCTGAATTCCGCGGTATTTACGGACGGTTCGTTCGTCTACGTGCCGAAAGGCGTACGCTGCCCGATGGAACTCTCGACCTATTTCCGCATCAACGAGCGGGATACCGGCCAGTTCGAGAGGACATTGATCATCGCCGAGGAGGGCGCATACGTCTCCTATCTCGAGGGTTGCACCGCACCGCAGCGCGACGAGAACCAACTGCACGCTGCTGTCGTCGAACTCATCGCCCTCGATGATGCCGAAATAAAGTATTCGACGGTCCAGAACTGGTTCCCGGGCGATGCGGAAGGCAAGGGCGGCATCTACAACTTCGTCACCAAGCGTGGCGATTGCCGTGGCGTCAATTCGAAGATTTCCTGGACGCAGGTCGAGACCGGTTCGGCGATCACGTGGAAATATCCGTCCGTGATCCTGCGCGGTGACAATTCCCGTGGCGAGTTCTATTCGATTGCCGTTTCGAATGGCCACCAGCAGATCGACAGCGGCACCAAGATGCTGCACCTCGGCAAGAACACATCGAGCCGCATCATCTCCAAGGGTATTTCGGCAGGCAAATCGAACAATACCTATCGCGGTCAGGTTTCGGCCCATCGCAAGGCCGAGAACGCACGCAACTTTACCCAGTGCGATTCACTGCTGATCGGCAATGACTGCGGCGCCCATACCGTTCCCTATATCGAGGCGAAGAACGCCACGGCGCAGTTCGAACACGAAGCAACCACCTCCAAGATCTCCGAGGACGCGCTTTTCTATGTAATGCAGCGTGGCATTCCGGAAGAAGAGGCGATTGCCCTCATCGTCAATGGCTTCGTCAAGGAAGTCATTCAGGAACTGCCGATGGAGTTCGCGGTCGAAGCGCAGAAGCTCATCGGCATCAGCCTCGAGGGGAGCGTCGGTTGATGGTAATCGCAACGAAGGAAGAACTCGACAGGCTTCGCCGCCGTTACGAAGAACTCGGTGAAGTCATCGAGGAGTTGACGGATACATTGGCGCGCTCATCCACGGCGACGGAAAGGGTGCTTGAACCCGAGTTGATACGGGCCCGCAAGGAGCTTGCTTCAGTTGTCGAGCGCCTGAAAAGCCTGAGCGGCGACAGTTCGAATTAAAGGGTGGCGGCGAGCCATTCGTCTCAAGGTTGGAATTTAGTGGGATCGCCCTGTCGCTGGTCCATTGGAATACGAAGGAATTACATATGCTGGAAATCAGAAATCTGCACGCACGCATCGCCGAGGACGGTACCGAGATCATTCGTGGCCTGAGCCTGTCCGTCAAAGCCGGCGAGGTCGCCGCGATCATGGGCCCGAACGGCTCCGGCAAGTCAACACTTTCCTATATTCTCGCCGGCCGCGAGGACTACGAGGTGACTGAGGGCGATATCCTTTACAATGGCGAGTCGATCCTCGACCTCGATCCATCGGAGCGCGCAGCGAAGGGCATATTCCTGGCGTTCCAGTATCCGATGGAGATACCGGGCGTCGCCACGATGGAGTTCCTCAAGGTGGCGATGAATTCGCAGCGCAGGGCGCGTGGCGAGGAGCCGCTGAAGATCCCGGAATTCCTGAGCCGCGTAAAGACGGCGGCAGCATCGCTCGATATGGACATCGGCATGCTGAAGCGCCCGCTCAATGTCGGCTTTTCCGGCGGCGAAAAGAAGCGCGCCGAAATCCTGCAGATGAAACTGCTCGAGCCGCAGCTCTGCGTTCTTGACGAGACGGATTCGGGTCTCGATATCGATGCGCTCAAGATCGTTGCTGACGGTGTCAACGCGCTCAGGTCTCCGGATCGTGCCGTAATCGTCATCACGCACTACCAGCGTCTGCTCGACTACATCGTACCGGACTCCGTGCATGTCCTCTACAAGGGTCAGGTGATCAAGTCGGGCGACAAGGAGCTTGCGCTCCACCTCGAAGAGAATGGCTACGCCGATATCATCGGCGAGGCAGCTTGAGGAGCGTCATGATGAATGTTCACACAAGTCGTCAGCCCACGGCCGCGGAAGCTGCGCTGGTCGACGCCTTTGTCGACCGGATGGGCGAACTGCCGGGCGATGGCGAGGTCGCCAGCGCTCGCGATAACGCCATCGAGGCGTTGAAGGCGCAGGGCCTGCCATCGCGCCGCGTCGAAGCCTGGCACTACACCGATCTGCGCACATTGCTGCGCAGCATTGCCGCCCATGACGAGGCCGCAGGTACCAATGCCTTGCCACCGGTCATTGCCGGTTCGGTGGTTGCCGCCGTTTCAAATGGCGTAAGCCTCATTGCCCCACGCGTTGACGGGATTGAGTTCCAGAAATACAGCGAGAAGCTGGCAGATGGATCGGTCATAGCCGATCTCGCGATCCGTGATGGTGACGATACGATCGGTCAGATCAACGCCGCCTATGTCACGGATGGCTGGGCGGTAACGGTTGCTGAAGGACTCGAGCCTGATGCACCCCTTGAACTCCAGAACATCCAGGTGCGTGGCCAGGGCCATGTCCGGTTTCCGGTCAAGTTCGGCAAGGGCGCCAAGGCGACAATCATCGAGCGCCAGGCAGGCGGCGAGGGCGATGGCTTTTCGACAAGCATCAGCAACGTAACCGTTGCCGACGATTGCGAAATCACCTGGATCATCCTGCGCGAGCATGGCGAACAGTCGACGCAGTTCGCACAGTTCATCGCGACGATTGGCAAGAATGCGAAGCTCAACCTTTACATCGTCAATGCCGGCGGCAAACTCGTCCGGCAGGAAGTGCATGTGCTCGCCAAGGGCGAGGGCGGGGACTTCCAGCTTCGCGGCGTCAATCTGCTCGGCGGAGACAGCCATACGGACGTGACGATGACGCTTGGCCACCTTGTCGAGAATACGACTTCGGTAGAAATCATTCGCAACGTTGTGACGGATCGGGCGCGCGGCGTCTTCCAGGGTCAGATCAAGGTCAACAAGATCGCTCAGAAGACCGATGCGCGCATGGCCTGCAATACGCTTTTGCTTTCCGACGACGGCGAATTCGACGCCAAGCCGGAACTTGAGATTTTCGCCGACGACGTCGCCTGCGGTCACGGTGCCACGGTAACCGAAATCGACGGAAACCATCTCTTCTATCTGCAGGCGCGCGGCATTCCGGAGAGCGAGGCACGCGGTCTTCTGATCAAGGCGTTCGTGGCCGAGATCGTCGAAGAGCTTGAGAACGAAGCCTTGGTCGAAGCGTTGGAAGGCATTCTCGACAAGTGGCTCACCGTTCACGTCTGAGCGGCGATCCAGAGGTCAACGGAAAACGGGATAACGCGGCTATCATGGACACCAAGATCATTCAAAGCAGTTACGATGTCGAGGCGATCCGCCGCGACTTCCCGATCCTTTCGCGCGAGGTCTATGGCAAGCCGCTCGTTTACCTCGACAATGGCGCATCGGCCCAAAAGCCGCAGGCGGTGATCGACACGATCACGCACACCTATTCCAACGAGTACGCCAATGTGCATCGTGGCCTGCACTTTCTTTCGAATGCAGCCACCGACGCCTACGAAAAGGCACGTGAAAATGTTCGGCGGTTTCTCAACGCGGCTTCGGTCGATGAAATCGTCTTCACCAAATCTGCGACCGAGGCGATCAATACGGTCGCTTATGGCTACGGCATGCCGAATATCGGCGAGGGTGACGAAATCGTGCTGTCGATCATGGAGCATCATTCCAACATCGTGCCATGGCATTTCATTCGCGAGCGGCAGGGCGCCAAACTCGTCTGGGTGCCGGTGGACGATCAAGGCGCATTCCATATCGAGGAATTCGAGGCGCGGCTGACTGAGCGGACGAAGCTCATCGCGATCACGCATATGTCGAACGTGCTCGGCACGGTAACGCCGATCAAGGATATTGTCCGCATTGCCCATGCACGCGGTATTCCGGTACTGGTCGATGGCAGCCAGGGTGCCGTGCACCTGCCAGTCGACGTCCAGGAACTCGGTTGCGACTGGTATATTTTCACCGGACATAAGATTTACGGGCCATCCGGAATCGGCGTCCTCTACGGGCGCAAGGAAAAACTCGAAGCGATGCGCCCATTCCAGGGCGGCGGCGAAATGATCGAAGAGGTGACGGAGGATATTGTCACCTATAACCATCCGCCTCACCGGTTCGAGGCGGGAACACCGCCGATTGCGCAGGCAATCGGGCTTGGGGCGGCGATTGAATATGTCGAGAAGATCGGTCGGGCTGCCATTCTGGCGCACGAGGAAGACCTTCGCGACTATGCCCATGACCGTCTGCGGCAGATCAATTCGCTGCGCATTTTCGGTGATGCCAAGGGCAAGGGCGCGATTATTTCGTTCGAGCTCGAGGGGATACATGCCCATGACGTATCGATGGTGATCGACAGGGCCGGAGTCGCCGTCCGTGCCGGCACCCATTGCGCTCAACCGCTTTTGAAGCGTTTTGGTGTGACCTCGACATGCCGTGCCTCATTTGCGATGTACAATACGAGAGACGAGATAGATGTTCTCGCCGATGCGCTCGAAAAGGCGCGGAAGTTCTTTGGGTGATGACGATGACCGATAAAGCCGAGATAATTGAGAAGCAAGATACGGTGCCCGCCGATGCCGCGGCGCTGCACACGCCGGTCGGCACCGCGTCGGCTTCCGCTATTCCCGCCGACGAACTGGCGCGGATGACTGATGACATCATCGCAGCGCTGAAGACGGTCTACGACCCCGAAATTCCGGCTGACATCTACGAATTGGGCCTGATCTACAAGGTCGACATCGAAGACGACCGCTCGGTCAAGATTGAAATGACGCTGACGGCGCCGGGCTGCCCCGTGGCTGGCGAAATGACAGGATGGGTGCAGGATGCGGTCGGAGTCATCGAGGGCGTCAGCTACGTCGACGTGACGATGACTTTTGATCCGCCGTGGACGCCGGACCGCATGTCGGAAGAGGCGCAAGTAGCTGTCGGCTGGTACTGACAATAAGCGGGGTTATTCGACTAAAGTCTGGATTGTTACTGCAACCTATTTCGCCGTACAATAGAAAATGTAAGCAATACAGATGTATGAGTAAAAAATAGTATACCACTGACTAAGACGCAGAATGATGTTGAAGGCATAAGGATATTGTGCTTCAAACTGGCAAGTATATTTTTATACTGCACAATTGTCGGTTTGAGATTGGAAATGAACCCCTTCGCCGGGTGTGCTTACCAGCGTTAATATTGCTAACACTCCCGGCGAAGGCGCATTCCACAACTTGTAATTCGAACGCGGTATGGGGCGCTTTTACGGCGCCTCGCAGCCTTCCGGAACGCTTTCTTCGAGCGGCTTGTCGGATTTCTCCAAGGTGCCGTCGAGAATCGACATCGGGACGTATGGCACGCCTTGGATGGCCGGGTTGGCGAGCCTCAAGCGATAACAGCCGTTGACGACTTCGGTTTTGCCATCCTTGCTCGTCGATTCGATGGCGATGGGTTTGCTCCAATAGGCGGACCCGGCAGCGCCTTCACCTTCGGCCTTGCCGAAGAGGACTTTCACCGAGGCGGTGTGCTCGTAACCGGCTTGAAACTCGGGAAACGGCTTCGGCGGACTCTCCGGTGCGTAGTAGCTATAGGCACGCGCATACTCCTGCCGGTCTATAGCGTTGTAATAGGATCGGATAAGCGTTTCCGGGGTACTGCGATTGTCGAGATATTCGGGCGGGGTCTGGTTTTGTCCTTCAGAAGCGGGTTCTGCGGATTTGGGCGGAGTTTGAGCCTGTTCGGGCTGTTTCGTTTCCTGGGCGGTTGCAAGGGACGGAGTAACGACGGCGAATGCGATGCTGCAGTACACAAGATGGCGATAGTTCATGGCTCTCCGCCTCTCAATTGTTGGCCGGGACAGTTTGAACACTTGCGGTGACGGTTGTGTAACATTAACTATGGTAATGTGTGATCGTTCCGCGATCTCGA
>NZ_JBBNAM010000069.1:0-16103 GCF_037994425.1 Phyllobacterium sp. | reverse complement strand
CTCCTCGAGCGGCGATTCCTCGAGGATCCCCTCGTGACCGTAGCCGGCATTGTTGATCAGCACATCGACCGGCCCATGGTCGTCCTCGGCTTGTCGGACGACGTCGGGTATCCGGTCGAACTCAGTCACGTCGCACAGGACGGACCGCACCGCCGGCAGGCGTTCCGTGAGGCTTGCCCGCGACTGTTCTGAGCGGACGGTGCTGCCGAGATCGCCTCGCAGACGAGCGCGAGAGGCGCCGGATCGGCATCCGGCAGGGTGAGAAGCCTGGTGTCGAGCAGAATGGAGCCGGCCATCGAGGAGGTCGTGCTGCGCCTGCTGCGGGCCTTGCACGATCCTGTCGAGCTTGCGGTTCTGGGCGCAGGCATCCTGCGCGAGCTGCACTACCGGGTGCTGGTCGGCCCGCAAGGCGGGGCGCTTGTCTCGGCCCTGCAACAGCGGGGGCCTCCGGAAGGATCGTGCAGAGCCTCGCCCGGCTACGCGAAAGCTACGGTTCCCGGATTTCGGTCGCCGCGCTGGCGAGCGAAGCGGGCATGAGCGTTCCCTCCTACCACGCCCATTTCAAGGCACTGACAGGCAGCACTCCCATACAATATGTGAAGGCGATGCGGCTCCACGAGGCGCGGCTGATGATCGCGCGCCGGGACAAGACAATCGCACAAATCGCCTCATCTGTAGGCTACGCCAGTCCTGCCCAGTTCAGCCGCGACTTCAAGCGACACTTCCGGCGCACGGCGTCGCAAGAGGCCGAATGGGTTCGCTGTCATCTCGGTGAATTTGTCTGAACGTCTCGATGGACTGCTTTCCGGTTCAGATCGTCCAATAGCAGTCGGTCTGCAAACGTGAAGGGTTTCGGGCGGCCGGCAGGCGTACGAAAGTCCCCGAGGAAGGAACCCGCGGGCCACAGGCGATGGCTATGGGGATTTCGATCTGCGGCTGATGTCGGTAATTGCGCGACCGCCCCCGGGAAGCGCGGGGATGGATGCGGTCAGGCTGCTTCGTTGTGCCTCAGCGCGATGTTGGCGGCCCGGAGCTGGGCCGGACGGGCGCCTGTTGGCATCTGCTAGTGCCGTGGACACGCGTGGATCCGTTGCCGGAGGCTGTATGCCTGCGGCTTGAAACTGGAGTACGCCATGCCGGATCATGGAGCGGTCTCCCGGTTCGTCGCCGGCTTATCCGGCGGTCCGCGCGGTTGCCTCCAGCGTTCGAACACCTCAATGACGATCATGCGTCCGCCACAGCACGGACATGGCGGGCGGAAGTCCTGCGGTTCGCCTGATGTGTCGTCATCAGGTGGCGCGGCGACGTCCAGGAGTTCGCGGGCGAGCGCGAGGCTGGCCTTGCGGGCGGAGCCGGCGAGCAGGCCGTAGTGCCGGATGCGATGGAAGCCGCGCGGCAGGACATGAATGAGGAAACGGCGAATGAACTCCTCGGTTGCGAGCGTCATAACCTGCTGTCGATCGGCGCCATCGCGGCGGTAGTCCTTGTAGCGGAAGGTGACACCGCTCGCGTTAAAGGCGATCAGGCGACTGTTCGAGATTGCCACTCGGTGGGTGTAGCGCGACAGGTAGGCGAGCACCGCTTCGGGACCGGCGAACGGCGCCTTGGCGTACACCACCCAACGTTTCTTCCGGACAGGAGCAAGCTGGCGCAGGAATGCTCGGCGGTCGATGAGGTGTGCGATCGACCCGAAGAAGGCGAGCTGCCCGGCCTCGTGGAGAGCGACCAGCCGGGTGAGGAACAGCCGCCGGAACAGCTTGCCGAGCACCCTCACCGGAAGGAGGTAGGCCGGACGCGACGATATCCATCGGCTTTCATCTGGCGCGATGCCGCCACTCGGCACGATCATGTGGACATGCGGATGGTGCGTCATCGCAGACCCCCAAGTGTGGAGGACCGCGGTGATGCCGATCTTGGCGCCGAGATGCTTCGGCTCCGACGCGATGGTCAGCATTGTCTCCGCTGCCGCCTTGAACAGCAGGTCGTAGACTAGCGCCTTGTTGTGGAACGCGATGTCGGCGACCTCGGCGGGCAGCGTGAACACGACGTGGAAGTAGCCGACCGGCAGCAGATCGGCCTCGCGCTCGGCGAGCCATGTGCGCGCCGCCGCGCCCTGGCACTTCGGACAGTGCCGTTTGCGGCACGAGTTGTAGGCGATGCGCCACTGACCGCAGTCCTCGCAGGCCTCTACGTGACCGCCAAGGGCTGCGGTGCGGCAGTTCTTGATCGCCGACATGACCTTGAGCTGGGCGAGGCTTAGATGGCCGGCATGAGCGGCCCGGTATGCAGGCCCCGCGACACGGAAGATGTCGGCGACCTCGACCGAGGCGCGCACGACTCAACGGTCGGGCGATATCTCTCCCGGTTTGAACAGGCCGAGCTTGTCGAGCGGGCTCGTCACCGTTCGCACCGTGCGAGTCGCGACCTTGGTATAGAAAGCCGTGTTGTTCAGCTTGGCGTGCCCGAGCAGGACCTGGATGATCCGGATGTCGGTGCCGTCCTCCAGCAAGTGGGTGGCGAAGCTGTGGCGCAGCGTGTGCGGCCCGACCCGCTTGGTGATGTCGGCGGCCTGGGCCGCCTCGACGACGATGCGATAGAGCTGTCGCGTGCTGATCGGCTTCATCGCGTGCTGGCCCGGGAACAGCCAGCCGTCGCGATGCATCACGCCCTGCTGCCGCCCGACCCTCCACCACTGGCGCAGCAACAAGAGCAGGTCTTGCGACAGCATGGCGTTGCGATACCGGCCGCCCTTGCCGCCCTCGACCCTGAGCAGCATGCGCTCACTGTCGACGTCGGCAACCTTCAGCATCGACACTTCCGCGACGCGAAGACCCGCACCATAGGCGACCGAGAGCGCGGCCTGGTGCTTCAAGCAGGTGGTGGCGTTGAGGAGCCGGGCGACCTCATCGCGGCTGAGCACCACGGGCAGCTTGCGCGGATGCGCCAGCCGGACGAGCCTGCGCGCCAGGTCGGGGCGGTCGAGCGTGTGGGTGAAGAAGAAGCGCAGCGCCGACACGATGCTGTTCATGGTCGGCACGGGAACGCCGTCCTCCTGCTGTTCGATCTGGAACCGGCGCAGGTCGTCGGCTGTGGCCATGTCGGGTGAACGCCCGAGGAACGTCGCCAGGCGTCCGATGTCGCGGAGATAGTTGCGCTGCGTTTCCCGTGAGAAACGCCGCATGTTCATGTCGTCGATCAGCCTCTGGCGCAGCGGGCTGATGGGTGCATCGAGAACTGGATGAGGCATGGTCAGGCTCCTTGTTGAAGAAGCCCGTCATGCTCTGCCGCTGCCGGACGACGCTCAATGCGAGCGCGACATCCGGCTCGTGATCTCTACCTCTCCCCACGCGCCCATCCCGCGCAGCGGGTTCGTTCTCCGGCCCCAAATCGGTCATTGCAATCACGCCCGGTCGATGTCGGCTACTGGGGCGTTTGAAATGAGGGCTTTGGTGGCAATTTTAGTTGGGACGATTGACGGGTAGGTGTAGTGAAGCGCCGGCCTTTTCAGCCGCTGCTCTTAGGCGCTTGTCTCTGGTCCATAAGGTCGCTCGCTGGTCAAGAAGGACGGATGCCAACAAGTGAGCATCGGTGTAGCCAATGCCGATGCTGAAAAGACTGTGGCGATCGATCATTGTCATAACTTCGTCGTGCGTGGCGACGACCGCCTCGCGCTGCGCCGCCAGAAAAGCGATCACGCTGCCGCGATCCCGAAGGCTGCCAAGCGCCAACTCACCGATCACGGCTAAGTGGCAAAGTAGGAGGTCGTCTTCAATAATCCTGCGCAGCTCCGCATCAACACGACGAAAATGATCAATCCAGATCGAGGTGTCCGCGAGTATCACTTGGCCGCTGCGCTCCGGCGGCGGGGAGCTGCCTCGGCATCGGGCATAGTTCCTCCGAGCGCGACAAGGCGCTTTCCGGACTCCACACGGACAAGCGTTTCCAACGCCTGGCGCACGAGGGCTGCGGTTTCCTTTGTACCGGTTAAGAACCTAGCCTTATCTAAAAGCGTGTCGTCGAGGTTAATAGTCGATCGCATAATGTAGCTCCCTAATTGAGGCGCGAAAAATAGCACCATTTGGTGATGAAATCCATGCCGGTTGCAGCAGTTCTGTGAAGGTCACTGATGTAGCGTAAAAATTTCTACCGGAGGGTCGAAGCTCAAGTGCTATTGACTATCTACATAGTGAGCGATCTACCATCATAAATGGCGGGCTCACGGTTCGCATCCTTTCAAGGCGGGCGATTGAACGCTGTCGTTTTTTTTGCGTACCCCCATCTGCATTCTGGGGGAACAAAGATGGCTTTCTTCGACCTACATGTTTCGCTGTCTATGGCGACATGGTCAGACAATGTTTGTAAGCGACAGGTATTGGGTCAAGTTCGAGGTCACGGCAGTTGCGGTCACGTCACAACGGCCACATGGGTTGCGCTATTCGTTGACGTTACACGGACCAACCGGCGAACGGATGGTGGGCTTTGATAATGTTCATGCGATTTCTGGTGTGAGTGGTCCAAGTCGCAAGTCGACCCAAAAATTCGACCACAAGTACCGTTTCCGCACTGTAAAGCCTTATGAGTACAGCGATGCCGCCAACCTACTCGAAGACTTCTGGAACGAAGTCGACGGCGTTTTGAGAGAGATAGGAGTGATCAAAATGAAGAAGACACTTCATGTTGGAATTGCCAGCTATGAGACGATGAAGAGCCGGACTTTGGCTATTGCTCGGGGGCAGCTTAAACCCAAAAGGGATGATCCCAAAGTCTGGTTCACCTCCGTCGAAAGCTTTGCAAAGGTTCTGTCAGATCGAAATCGCGCCCTCCTTGAGATCATTGTTAGAGAAAAGCCCACCTCGATTGCCGAACTGGAAACGATGTCTGGAGGAGCAAAATCAAATCTAAGTCGCACGCTTCGAACGATGCAACGATATGGGTTGGTCGAACTGGAGAAGGGCGAGGGGGGGCAAGCTCATTCCGCATGTCACTTACGATCGTATTGCATTGGAGATGCCTGCCTACGCATAAGGTCCAAAGCTGGTGAGGTGATCAAATATTGGCCTGATAACTCTTCCCTGGACACCTTGGCGCAACACCTTGGCGCAGCCAGTGCGCATTCCCGATAGCGCAGCCGAGGACACTCCTGCGGGTCATCGAGGAGACGGGAAACAAGGGCGTGCTCATGGCCGGTGACATCCAATCGTTTGCACATTGCGGTTCGATTGTCGATAAAGCCGTTGCTGAGTTAGGTGGCATCGATATCCTCGTCAACAATGCCGCGCACCAAGCGACCTTCACGCACACGCTCCCAGCCCTTCGTTGCTCGCGTACACGACCAAAAAGGGCGCCATCCAGAATTTTACCGCAGGCCTCCCACAACGTCTGGCGGACAAAGGCATTGTCCTGGATGGTTCTTGTGTAACGACGCCCCACGAACCTTGGGCAAATCAAGAGCAAGGGTCCGGTAACGAACGTCCCTGACGCCGTAATTCATCATATGAGAATAGCATTCCATCGTTGGGCGGGCTGACGAGACTTGTGAACCGAGCGCGGACTTCAGCAAGGCGCACTTGTGGTGCCATGTGACCATAAGTGCGGATGACCTTATCGCAATTTCGATGGCCAAGCTGTTCAGAAACAACGAGGACCGGTGCGCCGGCCTGAATCAACTGGCTGGCATAAGTATGCCGCAGGCCATGAAAGCAAAACTCCTTCGGTAAGCCTGCTGCCAGCACGGCTTGTTTGAAGTGGTATTTATAAGTGCTCCAGGTATAGCCTGCGCCGTTGAAGAACAGCGGATCGCGTGGCTCCTTTCCTCGTGCGAGGTGCCGGAAGAATGCCAGTCCCTCATCGGGGAGGAAAACGAAACGAGGACGATAGCATTTGACAGGTACGATGTAGATGCCAGGACCATCGCACTCGACGTCGGCAGCGGTTATGCGCATTAGTTCCGTTACACGGCAGCCGGTATAGAGCGCCGCAAGCACCAGGTCGTGCAGAGGCTTGTCGCATCGATCCAACAATCTATGACATTCTGGTCGGCTCAGATGCAGCATACGCGGCCGGTCGACGACGGGAAGTCTGCGAATACAGCGCAAGGCACGATCGGTTTCGACCTTTCCGTTCTCCCAGGCTAACTGCAGCGATACGCGTAGATACTAGCAGGTATTGACGGTCTTCTTGCGCTTGCGGAGTTCATCTTCGCTCATTTGATGAATTGGTCGCTTCCGGAGAGGCGGCTGATGGCCGCGTCGCGCCGGTGTCTCCAACACATCACGAATGAATGCTTGCACGCGTTCGCCGTTAAATCTCTCGGCTGGAATGCTCGCCAGTCGAGGTACGATGTGGAAATTGATCAAGGTCGCCAGAACGAGGAAATGGGACCTCGCTGCGGCGATGCGTTTCCATTCAACGTAGTCGTGCAACGCATGACCCAATGTAAAAGTGTCGCCCACGGGGCAAAAATTCAAATGTTCTGTGCTGCCAATGGGGTAGGGGTCGACGGCATCTGAGCGGTTTTTGGATCAGCGAACCAAGCCTCGGCCCTCTGCAGCGCCTCTGCAAAAGTCAGCCCCATTGCCTCGATGCTTGGTTTCGACACGACGCGACCTATACGGTACTGCCGATAATTCCCATCCTTGCGACGGACGCGCGCGACCCAGAAACTCCTTCCTTCACAATTGTGCTGAATACCGATCGCGCGGCCTTATTCGGTGACCTGCCAGTAGGGATTGTCGCGTGGAGGCAAGCGCTCCAAAGCGTCCTCGTCTGAAAGGTCGAACCCGAAAGCGTTCTGATGACCCATGGCAAGCCTCCCTTTGACACTTGATAATCCCAAAATGTCAAACCCGTACGACAAGCAATGACGCGACCGCAGCCGCACCTATCAACGCAATCTGTGCGAAGGTCTCGGCAACAACCCGCTGACCGTTGTTGCGGCGCGTATCGCCAAAGCCAACGATGGCTGCGGCCGTTAGCGCGCAGAAGATGGTGAGAAAACCGGTCAAAAGAAAAACAATCTGAAACGTGATCATACGGACCTCCAAGCGACTGAAGGCATTATCGCTGACCTGAAAGGAACGTGGATAAATCGGCTGTTCAAGCATCGTTAGCGTAATCGGCTTTGAGAGGGCGTCGTTGAGAGACGAGGGGCGACCAGGCGGAACTATTGAAGCAAAAACACGAGATCGAAAAAGTCGAGAAAGAGCGAAAGGGGCGTCGCCAGAAGCAGTAACGTGGGCCCGCGAGGGTGGAGGTTCGTACCACGGGCGTTCCGTTCAGGACCACGGAGGGCGAGGCGCAGATCGTTGCAGTACGGCAAGGGCTCGGGATGACGACACTACCCTGCTTCGTCGGAGATGTCGACCCCCTACTGGTGAGGGTGCCGGGCACAGACCTGCACATGCATGGAACGCTCTGGCTTCTCACGCAGGGGGAGACACGCAAGACGAAGCGCGTGCGGCTATTCACTGAGTTCATATCCCGCAGGCTCGCCACGTACGCGCCGCTTCTCGTAGGGCTGTCTGTATCGCGCGACTGATGCGCAGGAGGTCGCCGATGCTCAGGGTTGCGGCTGAATGACTACTTCCGCTTCTTCAAGAGCCTAGCAGGTGACTGAACGAAGGTCCTAGCAGGTGACTGAACTCCGGTCCGCTATCTTCTTCATCCGACGGGGACCTGCCGGACAGCAAACGGCCCCAGATCGGTCATTCCATCCCGGCCGGGCCGATGTCCGCTACTTGGGGCATTTGAGAGGAATGGCTTCTGTAACAAAAGGATCGTTGGTTCGGACCCTTCAAGGCAAGGGACTTATATGAACCCGACCGCAATATGGGATTTACAACTTTTCACACCGCTGAACGCCTTGGATGGAGTGATGTCTCTCCTTGCTCTTAAGGTGGGCCCTGGGTTAGGCAGGAGAATTTTAGAATGCAGTCTGTTGGGGTCCTTGCGCGAGCCCATGATGGCAATGAGAACATCGTGATCGGAACCGACATGATGCGATTAACATCTCACACTGAGCCGTCTTCGCAGCCGCCGCAGCGTTAGAATAATCTGGTCTTGCCGCCTGCAATTAGCGCACTTGGCGCAGCATGTAAGCGACGAGATCGGCACTTGGTTTTCAACGAGCTCTAAAGCGCTCGATCAGAGGGCGCTGCCGACAAGTGCGCCGATTCCCGCTGTGAGTGCCATGGCGAATGCGCCCCAAAACGTCACGCGCAGTGTGGCCTTAAGAACGTCTGCGCCACCTGCTTTCGCGCCAATTGCGCCAAGCAGAGCAAGGAAGAACAGAGAGGCGATGGAGACGATGGGGATCAGCATTGATGCGGGTGAGGCCAGTACCATCGCAAGTGGCATTGCCGCACCTATGGAAAACGTCGCTGCCGAAGTCACTGCTGCCTGGATAGGACGTGCTGCCGTCATCGTAGTAATGCCGAGTTCATCGTGCGCGTGCGCACCAAGGGCATCCCTCGCCATCAATTGATCGGAAACCTGGCGCGCAAGATCCGGCTCTACGCCGCGCATTACATAAATCTGCGCGAGTTCGTCCCGCTCAAAGTCAGGCTGGGTCGCCAGTTCCATGCGCTCGCGATTAAGGTCGGCTTTCTCCGTGTCAGACTGCGTGCTGACCGATACATATTCGCCGGCCGCCATTGACATTGCTCCCGCGACCAACCCTGCAATTCCGGAAAGCAGCACTTGCGAACCTGCGGCAGATGCGGAGGCGACGCCTACAATCAGGCTTGCTGTCGAGACAATTCCGTCGTTTGCACCCATGACGGCAGCGCGCAACCAGCCTATACGCGAGACAAGATGTTTTTCAGTATGCTGACGGCTCATGCCTTCCTCCGGATTTGGTTTGTGCCGCACTGACTATGTATTCCAGATTATTGCCATTGACCAATGTTCAGAATCCCTCTTGTTGGGTAGATCGACCACTCACACCGCTTTCTTTGCCGTCAAAACACAATCCATCGAATGTCAATGATCGGATTTCAGCGAAGAATTGTCTTAAGCAAAAAAATATCAATTGCCTTTGATCCAGAGCAAAGCCGAGCCAAAGCGCAATAGTACGGATAGGGATGAGCGAGATGGCGAACCCCAACGCGATTTTGCGAGGCATAAAACAGCATCTGTTGCTTGTTGATGATGGCGGCGAACACGCGCCGCCATCATCATCTGATTAACAATGGATTGGCTTCCTAGTCGTCTTCTTCAAGTCCCTCGTGCGACGTTTCGTTGTCTTGTGTATTGACGACGGGACGATCAAGAGTAGCGCGGTCACTGTCGATAGTCTTCATGTCGTCATTCTCTTCGTCGCCGATTGAAATACCCTGAATTGATTGATGGCCATTGATTGGTTTCATCGGGATCGCTCCCAAGTCAAGCGGGGCGTCCGCGGATTTGACCAAGCAATCTGGACACTTCGGTTCCCCTGCAGCCGGCAAAGCCAGATTGGTGATGGTGGCCAGCGATGCCAGACTGGCAAGCAATAGCAATAATCTGCGCATGGTTCTGATATCCTTCTAATTCGGCCATGATTGAGCACGATAAGATCTTGCTACAAGATCACGGCTTGCAGCTGGCCGTGGAGGGTTGACGGCTAATTGACAGCTTCGTTATGCGAGAAATTTCAACCATGAAGACGAGACTGAAACGCTTCTCTGTCTTAGCGCTGGTTGGCCTTCTCATGGCAATGCCTATTACGGCCGGTGCGGATGACAATGAGGAGGATGAGGACCATGACCTCGCTAGAGACCTGCATGATCAAGGAGATATACGGAGCCTGACGGATATTCTTGCCGTCGTGCACGCTGAGATACCTGGAGACGTGGTGGCGATCGATCTCGTTCGGCGTGAAGACCAATGGGTCTACCGGCTCCAGGTTGTGACACCGGACGGCCGCCGGAGGATCGTTCACGTCGATGCACACGCGGGGTCGGTGATGCGCGGCAAGGGCAACGATTGATGAAAATCCTTCTTGTCGAAGATGAGCCCAAGATCGCAGCAGATATTGCCGCTACTTTGAAATTTTCGGGCATGGCAGTCGATATTGTTAGCGATGGAGAACAGGCCTGGTTTGCAGGCGATGTTGAGAATTATGATGCCGCAATTCTCGACCTGGGCCTGCCCAAACTCGACGGGCTCACCGTACTTCGAAGATGGCGGGACAACGCCCGCCGATTTCCGGTCCTCATTCTGACTGCCAGGGGCGTTTGGACGGAGCGCGTCGCGGGCATCAACGCGGGAGCTGACGACTATCTTCCCAAACCTTTTGAGATGGAGGAGTTGCTGGCTCGGATCCGAGCGCTGCTTCGTCGCTCGACTGGACAAGCAACGCCAGTCTTGCGATCAGGACCATTGCTGATGGATACACGGCAGATGCGAATATCGCTTCGCGGCGTGCCTATCGCGCTGTCGCCTCTAGAGTATCGATTGCTCGGATTTCTCATGCATCACGCCGGGCGGGTGGTCGCGCCGACGGAGCTGGCCGAACACCTTTATGATTCCGGAAACGAACGCGATCCGAATGCGATCGAGACGATTGTCGCACGTCTCCGCCGCAAGCTGGGCAGCGAGGTCATCGAAACGAGGCGCGGATTTGGCTATCTGGTCCCAGACGATTCCGTATGATGGGAAACTCGATCCGCATCAGGCTTTGGTCAGCGGCAACGATCTCCATTCTCATCGCGCTGGCAATCGCTGGCATCGGATTGCGCTTCTTGTTCGAACGTCATGTCGAGCGGCGTGTAGTCAGCGAGCTTATTGTTGACCTCAACGAACTAATAAGCGCAACGAGCTTTACTGGCGCCGGCAAGCTATCGGTAACACCGGTCTTCACCGATCCGCGGTTCAAAACGCCTTTGTCGGGACATTACTGGCAAGTCGAAGACCTTGCCTCCGGCGAACTCACTCGGTCGCGATCGCTGTGGGATGCAACCATTGCAAGACCTGCCGACCCGGCGAACGACGGTAGCGTCCATATGGAGGAGATGGCCGGTCCAGAAGGCACGATCGCCCTCGCGGTCACTCGCAAAATTACGGAGCCAAACGGGAGATCCTTTCGTGCCACCGTGATGGAGGACCATCGGACAATCCAGACGTCGGTAAGCGAGTATGTCCGCGAGCTGGCGCCGGCGATTGTTCTCCTTGCGTGTGTATTGACCGCAGCATTTTTCACTCAGATTACGGTCGGTCTTACCCCACTTGAGAAATTGCGTCGTGCGGTTAGCGATGTTATCAGTCGGCGCACCGCGCGGCTCGACGGTTCTGCCCCGAGCGAGGTTCAGCCTCTTGCCGATGAGATCAATCGTCTTCTCGAGACGCAGGAGAGGGCGCTTGCTCGCGCCCGCTCGCGCGCAACCGATCTCGCGCACGGTCTCAAGACCCCGTTGCAGGTTGTTGCGGCCGACATCCGGCTATTGCGCGCAAAGGGTGAACTAGATCTAGCCGACGAAATTGAGAAGAGCCTCGCAACGATCAGGCGCCATATCGACGTGGAGTTGGCACGAGCACGCCTTGCGCCGGGGATTGCCGATAAGACGGAGTGCGGAGTGCTGAACATCGCGGCGAGCATCATAGGGGTCGTGGAGCGCACGCCCCGAGGCAGGAGCTTACAGTTTATAGTCGATGTCGCAGAAACGCTAACGGCGCCAGTCGATGAAGGAGATCTTTCCGAAATCCTGGGCAATCTGATAGAGAACGCGGCACGGTTTGCAATCAATTCCGTGCGTGTGGAAGGATCCCACAGTGAGGGCGGTGTGGTGATTGTGGTTGCCGATGATGGTCCCGGCATTCCTTACGCAAACAGGAAATTGGCCTTGTCGCGTGGTGTTCAACTTGACAGGAAAGGCGGCGGCAATGGCTTGGGCCTCGCCATCGTCTCTGATATTGTCGAAGCATACGGTGGTCGATTAAGTCTGACCGACGGCCAGCCTGGGCTGACCGTCACCATTTTTCTTCCGCAGCTGATGGTGAAGTCTCAACCGAATCCGGGGAAATAGTCCACTTTGATCCGTGAACGGCGAACGCCTATGGATTGCAGCATTTCGCGAAGCGTCCTCACCATTGTCTGAGGTCCGGAAATGTAGAAAGTTCGTTCGCGATAATCTTTGATTGCCGCCTGTACGAGCCGGGCATCGATGCGTCCGCAATATTGTCCGTTTTCGGCACCTCGGGCGACGGCATAAATCGTTCTGATGCCGAGATTGTGTTGTGCGGCCTCGAATGTGTCGCGATAGGCGATGTCATGTGGGGTCTCGATGCCGTGGATAACCACGATGGGCCGTGCCTCATCATGGTCCAGGAGGTACTGCACCATGCTTCGGAACGGTGTGATGCCTATGCCGCCGGCCAGAAAGGCAATCTTCTCGTTGGGGTTGGCCGGAAGGGTAAAATCGCCAGACAGCTGGGACGCGTAGATCCTTTCACCCGGAATCATTGTGGCCAGTGCACGCTTGAACGCGCTGGATTTGGGATAGAACTTAACCCCGAGACGAATCGTCTCTTCTGTCGGTGACGAAGCGACAGTAAAGTAGCGGCGGTTTCCACGATTGTCTGGATGATCAAGGCCCAGTGTCCACTCGAGGTATTGGCCAGCCTGGAACGGCAATGTACGCGATGATCTGAATATGAAATCATATGTATCATGAGCAGATTGCTCGATGCGTTCCAGTGTCAGCACGAAACGACCCTTGGGGCTGACTGTGTAGGCAAAAAGGTTTCCAACGAGAAGAGCGATTTCAGGCGTAAAATAGAATGTATCGATGTGGATATTGGGCGCGGTAAGGAATGCTACAATCGCCGCAAACGCCAGGCTGGGCCAGCGCATCGTGGGCGCAGTCAACGGCTCCGTCAGCATGACAAACGCGAAGAAGAAGAGCGGAGAGGACTGAACGGTTTCGATCAGAGCTGTCTGATATTGTGCAGGATTGGAGGTTAATAGAACCGTTGCCAAATTCACCAGTACGAAAGTTGTCACCAAGTCGAACCGCCTCAGCTTGTGAACGACCACAAGTCCGCCAATGACGACCAGAGGAAGCTGGGCGAGGTTACCGCCGACCCACCACGACGGCGGCTGATCAAGAAGCAATGCCGAAAGAGCAACGCCGAATGCGGCTGGGTTGAAAATGTGTTTCCTGCCAATGGCGAAGATGAATTTGGAAGCCATCGCCCACACAGAAACAAAGATCATGGCGCCCACCGCATTCGTATCCGATGCTGTCGTTGGATCTAAGATGAGAGCGAGAATGAGAGCGGTAATGTAAACTGACTCATTGTTGGCCGGCACGCCGAAAACACGAGCGAAGATGCAGTTGGTGATATAGCAAGTGGCGAGGATTAAGGCCGTCGAGAAAGCTATTGCGCTCGGCTCGTGTGGCACCAGTTGCAAGAAGCCGAACACGAATGCCGCCCCCAGTAACGCCTCCAAATAATAGAGCATCAGGCGATACATTGTGAGACGGTCAAGTTTACGTTCGAGAAGTCTGATCATGGCTCGCAATAGGCTCCAAAGCCGCTCGTCAGGGTGGCGTGGCCGCTGGTGTCGACAACGTAGCCCTCCAAGCCTGGCGTCCGTTCAAGAAAGTGAATCCCGGCCCTGCCCATGGCGAACGCCCCCGTCGCAAACCGGTCGGCTTCGAGAACATCGGGGCCGATGACAGTCAAACTAACGATTTCGTTTATCAAGCGTCCAGGCGCATGGGGATCGTAAATATGTTGGCCGCGCACATAGGTGCCCGATGTCGCGACGCCGCGTCCACGTGGGTAGACGACCTTGACGATCTCGTGCGCGTTAAACGGGCTGCGAATGCCGACACTCCAATGACTTCCTGCGGCGTTCCTGCCGGACGACTGGATGTCACCGCCGGCGTCAATGAAGAAGTCGCGCGCCCCCAAATCGATAATGATCCGGGCCGCGTTTAGGATCGCCCAGCCCTTGACGATTCCTGATGGGTCGATCGGGCCCTGCGCGAGGCGGATATCAAAAAATCCATCCGTCTCGCTTTTCGTTTGTTTGGCAAGGGCCAGGACCTCGCGCATCTCGTCGCTGTACTGGGCCGAAGTGAGCTCCCCGCGATTAATCGCTTGGATCTCGCTTTCGGCAATATAGGTACTGAAACGCCGATCTACACGTTCAAAATATGCGAATACCGAGTCAACGACTGCACCGTCAACCGATGCGACCACGTCGACTGTAATCGGCATACCCATGAGGATGCGCGTTCTACGCATGGATCACAAAGCGGCTTGTTGCAGCGCGCCGCCAAGCGAGCGGATGAACGCCCTGCTGGTCAACGTCGCGCCTGATACGATGTCGACTTTGGCGCTTTGGGCGGAGACTGCCTCGTCCCGAAGCAGCGGCAAAGCCTGGCGGTTGATGTAAATGGATGTTCGACGGTCGGACGGATATTGAAGGATTTTTATGGCTGACAGTCGACCATTCTGGATCACCGCCTGAAGCTGAACCAAACCGTAATAGGCGTCTGCGGCTGGACCGGTATAAACACCATCGACATAACGGCTGGCGCGCGCGGTCAGTGTAGCGCGCACCACACGCGGTTGTCCTTCGGCTGCATCAGGCGCAGATTCATATGTCTGTATATAATCCGCGGTGATTGCAGGAATGGGACGCTTGTTCATCGTGTCCAGGGCGGGTCTGAAACGAATTGGCGACGGCCTTGAAGCAGTTGCATCTGGTTTCCCGGCAGAAGGCAATGTGGTTGATGTTGATTCCAGCGCCTCAGCGGGCGCCGGCCAGGTAAGGGGCATAGGGTTGGCAATTGGGCGGTCAGAGATATGCTCCAGTGGTCCAACTGTCTCCTCGGCACTCACGGGACGTGTTGAACGTAACGGATCGTCAGCAGTCGTGTTCCCAACTTGATGCAAAACATACGCGCCGGATGCCGTGATCACGAAAATGGATAGGGCGAGTCGTTTCATCGATGTCCTCGTTTCTAACAGCAGTTCATGTCCGGACGATCGCTGGCTCGACCGTCAACAACGCAGCATCCCACACCCGAGCTGACAATTGGCTGTCAGCGTCGATTACCAATGAATAACTTTTGATAGTGTGAGCCGCCGCATGAAACGTTGAGTGGATTGGATTTGGGCTTTTCGAGGCCACCCCGCCCGAGCGGAGTCGCCAATGCCTTCGCCTCGCTCATGAAATACCGTTCCGTGCTGTTTGATTGCGGGACGTCATTGGGATCAGGTACAATGGGTAATCCTGGAGCGACATCCACAGAGCATGGCGCGGTTCAAAACGGCAACGGGCATGCACTTCGGACGACGATTGATTTTAGCGGGGATGGCATTGCTGGCCTCGGGCTCCACTTCCATAGCTCATTCCGATACGATGGAAGAAGTGCTAACGCGCATGACGGGAACACTTGAGGTTCACATGGAACCCTATATGAAGTCCGGTCAACTGAAGGGGTGCGATCTTCTTTATACGGCAATCGCGCAAGACTGGACGTACCGCCAAGGAGGCTTCATCAAGGTCACTGGCAACGTGGGGTTCATTAAGGCAAACGGCAGCATCGGGAGCACCTTGAAGGTCGTGGTATTCGATATTGAAACGTCGAAGCCCAACGTTCAATTCATTCCATCGCCACCCAGCCGAGCGTACCTTATCGGCGAGAAGACAAGCTCGCCCAGCAACGATCCCTCATCCGAGGTCCTGCAATTCGAGGAGCGGCGTCTGGTGACCGAGAACGACATTCTGTTGAAGCGCATTCTCGAAGCGGAAACGGAGGGCCGATCGGCAGAAGTGTCACAATGCTCGCCTTGTCGCAGAACGTGACCAGCAGCTGAAGCCGGTGTCCCTCGTTCCGCTTTCCCGCCGGTAAACCGTCCGGACGCCCTCTCCGAATCGTTCTTCCCGCCCTTTACGAAATATTGACAGTCCAACCAAAACGGCGCGTCGTGGTTCGACGGGGATGGATCTTGGCACTCTTGGTTGATGCCGGCCTTCGCCGTTACGATAGGGAGGATGCAATGCCGACAGTCATTGGCCACCATAACATTACAAAGGGCACGAAGCACTGGCTCGACTCGCCGAAGCGCAAAGAGCTTTTTGGTCCGCTCGGCGTGACCAACATACG
>NZ_JBBNAM010000068.1:0-22003 GCF_037994425.1 Phyllobacterium sp. | reverse complement strand
ACCAATACTTTCGCTTGATCTCCTGACAGAATACCCACGCTGGACGCTTAGGTGGTAAATGCCTTACGGCACACCAGTTTCTTCTTCGCAGAGTCAGCAGTTCAACCGCTCCCTGAGCTATTGCTGTGCGCAGTCGCGAAGCGGCGCGGGCCGATCTTCCAGCCATTTTCAGCGTTCTCGCAGGTATCGCGAGATGTGCGGCGCAAAGTGGGCGCGACCGCCTTGAACGCCTTCGAACTGCAGACTTGAAACAAAGCGGCCGTGCCTGCTTTGCGCAAGGCTGCCGCCCCGGCGCTCGTGAAACTGCGCATCGGTATCGCCACCATCGAAATCGGGCCGTGTGTCCTCAAGCTCTTGCAAAACCTTGCCCGGAACCACGTATCATGGACCTCGCTGTGGCTGACAACTTCCAGGGGCGCCTTCATTTGCTGTCCGCGTTAGTGGGATTCGAACGGCATCCGAGACCGTCAAGCCAATGTTTTCTAGAATCGCCGTGGCGCGCTCCTTGACGTCGGCAGGCAAACTTGGTGCTGGCGCTGTCTTCGTGACGCCTGTAATTAGCGCCCTTGACGTCGGATATAAGCGACGAGGTCGGCAATCTCGGAACGGGTCAGCGAGAGGTCCGGCATGCGCGAATGATGGGGGTTCGCCAGGAAGGCGGAAAGCGTTGCCTCGTCAAAACGCCCCGACCTATTGATTTGAGCGAAAGTGGGAACGGAGTCAGAGGCTTGCCGCTGCCCGGGCGCAACGACGTGACACTCTGAGCACCAACGCTCAGCAATCTTTCTGCCGCTGGCGATATCGGCCTCTGCACTCCCACAGGCGAATTCCACGAGCAGGACCATAGTGACGCTTAAGGACGCCCGGCATCCACGCTTCATTTGCATCGGAGCTCTTTGCTCCTTACTTTTGCTAACTGCCAACTCGCCGGTCCTCCGCCTGACATCGTATTCTGGCACAGTGCTTTGCCCTAGAACAGCGAGAAACGCCCAAACGCAGCCGTCAGCATCTCGATCTTGATCATGAACCCGACCGTCGGCGGCTTGCCAAAAAGCGACATGCTCCGAGCCGGTCAACTCTCTGCACCTGTGCCGGCACGGACCACGACTGGTTTCAGACTGGCGATGGCTGACGCGTAAGCGTAAAATGCAGTGTGGCGAGCCTGCCTTGACACGGATCAAACCCTCAATTGTCCGCCTGGTCTATAATGTTTCACGATGAATAAAGGGGATGCCGCGTTAGCGACGAGCGCAAGATCTGAGGCTTGACGCTGTGTGGCCCTTACGTCTCTGAGCCATGCAAACAACACAAGGAAAAATCTGATGCGTACGTTGGCTCTTCTGCCATTGATCACTTACCCGGATGCTAGTTCGGAAAAGGTAATTGTGAACGCCATCACTGTGGCGGCCCACCTTGGCGCCGATCTTCATGCACTCGCAATGAATGTGAACATTCCCGACGTTTCCAATGCATTCGCCGAAGTTCTATTGAACCTTCCTGAGATGGTCAGAGAAGCTGAACGCAATAGCCGCACCGCCGGTATCAGATTACTTACGGCCATTAAGCAGAAAGCAGCAGAAATGGATGTTGCTCTGACGACGGGCGAGATCACCGCGCACCCTGTCGGCTTTGGCGATGTAGCAGCAGTGGAAGCGCGATATAGCGATCTTTCGCTGATGGGATGGGAAGCAAAGAGCTCTGCAGGGCGAATGACAACTGAGGGACTTGTCTTCGGATCCGGCCGTCCAGTAATCCTGCTTCCCGATTTGGCCGCTATCGACGCGCTCGACCACGTCATGATTGCCTGGGATGGGAGCCGCGTTGCGGCGCGTGCGCTTGCAGATGCGCAGCCATTCCTGCAGCGTGCCAAGCGGACCTCGATCGTCACCATTCTGGACGAGAAGCCGATTCACGAAAAAAATATAGGTGAGCGGCTGGCAATTTCTCTGAGGCGGCGTGGTCTAGCTGTTGAATCTGCTTGTATCAACACTGAAGGCCGCCCGATCGGCGAGACACTTCAAAATCACGCCCTAAAAATTGGAGCGAAACTTCTCGTGATGGGCGGATATGGTCATTCGCGCATAAGGGATTTCGTGCTTGGTGGCGCGACCGAGGATGTTTTGAATGACGTTCGCTTGCCCATCTTACTATCGCACTGAGGCAGGATGGTTTGTGGTTGAGGAAGCATTCTCATCGAGAAGTCCTGAAGCTTTCAGCCTGAAACTGGAGTTGGACAGACCTGCGGTTGTGTGCTGTTCTTCGTTCCGACGCTTGGTGATATCCGCAGTGCACGCAGCGCGTTCAGGATGACGGCGAAGTCAATCGCCTCCTGCAGGAGCGCCCCCTGAACTGGCGTGAGGTAGCCAAGTGCTGCGGCAACCATCCCGGCCATTGCAAGGCCTATTCCCGCCACGACGCTTTCGAGCGCGATCCGGCGGGATCGACTGGCCACTTCCAGCCCCGAAAGGAGCCGGCCGAGATCGTCAACCAATAGAACTACGTCGGCAGCCTCAGCGGAGGCAGCCGCGCCCCTTGCCCCCATAGCCACGCCAATATCGGCAGCCGCAAGAGCCGGAGCGTCGTTGACGCCGTCTCCCACCATCATCACAGGGCCGTGTTTGCGCTCGGTCAGCACGAGCAAGACCTTCTGGTCCGGCGTCAGGTCAGCACGGACCGCGTCGAGACCGAGCCCGTCGGTCACTGCCTGAGCGACGGCACGGCGATCACCGGTGGCAAGCAGAATGCGGCCGATGCCGTGAAGGCGGGCGCCCGCAAGAAAGGTTGCCGTTTCCGCACGCAACGGGTCGGCCAGGACCAAAATTCCGACGAGCTGTCTCTCTACGGCAACGGCGACGAGCACAGAACCTGCTTCCGACACCTGATGCGGATTCTGCGGTGCGCCAATCCGGCGTATCACGAAATCCGTCCCGCCTACGACGACGGACCGGCCATCCACCCGCGCTGCGACGCCCTCTCCTGGAACTTCTTCAATGTCGGTCGGCACCGGCAGGACCATGTCGCGCGCGCGTGCCGAGGCAACGATCGCCTGCGCCATAGGGTGTTTTGATGCCTGGTCGGCTGCAGCGGCGAGATAAAGTACCTCGTCTGGCGGCAAGTCTGCATACGTACTGACCGACACGATCTGCGGGCGTCCGTCCGTCAGCGTGCCGGTCTTGTCGAGGATCAACGTCCGGACTCGAGCAAGCGCCTCGAGCGGCTTCGCGCCCTTGATCAACACGCCGAAGTGTGCCGCGCGCGACAGCCCCGCGACAAGTGCGATCGGTACCGCGAGAATAAGCGGGCATGGCGTAGCCACGACAAGCACGGCCACCGCGCGGATCGGGTCATTTGTCAGCCACCACGCGGCCGCTGCAAGCGTTACGGTAACTATCAGGAACAGGATTGAATAGCGGTCCGCTAATCGCGACATCGGGGCCTTTGACCGCTGCGCCTCCTCCACCAGATGGACAATGCCGGCATAGGTGCTTTCCGCCGCACGGCGGCTGGCACGCAGGTCGAAGGCCTCGCCCGCGTTGGCGGAGCCGCTCATTACTTCCTGACCGCGCATCAGTCTCACAGGCATTGATTCACCTGTCATGGCCGACTGGTCCACCACCGCACGCTTGCTCTCGACAGTTCCGTCGACGGGTGCGACGTCTCCCTGCCGGATCAGGAGAAGATCGCCGGGTACAATTGCGTCGAGTGAAACCTCGTCCAGCGCTCCGTCGCGGTGCCGGGTGGCCGTGCGCGGGACGCGCGCGAGGAGGTCGCGCATCTCGCGCCGAGCGCGGCCCTCGGCAAAGCTCTCGAGGAATGTGCCTCCGGAATACATCAGTGCGACGACAGCGGCGGCGAGCGTTTCTCCGAAGACGAGCGCGGCGGTCATGGACAGGGCCGCTACAATGTCGAGGCCGACCTCGCCCCTCCACAGGCTTCGAACAATCTCGAGGACGAGGGCCGCGAGGACAGTAATAACGCCCGCGACCCAGAACATCTCGGCGAGATAAATCCGTCCGGCGACCCTGAGGCCGATTCCCACTGCCAGGCCGGAGAGGGCAATGACTAGTACGACGATATTGAATCTGTCGCTGCCTTTCCCGCTCATCCTGGGTGCCCTCGTTCACGTTGCGCATTTGCGGCTGCCCAAACAGCCGCCACACGGACATTTGATTGAGTCCATCCTACGGGCCATCGCGGCGCCCGCCAAGGTGTGAGCAGCCCGCTCAATCCAGAATGATGGGTCGAAACATGATGCAGTCCGGTATGATGGGCGGAATGCCGATGTGGACGCTAACAAAGACGACACCCGAGGAACTTCAGGCGTTCATGCGCCCGTAACTCATTGAACGGTTCAGCGGGGGGAAGCCGATTCCGCCGACGCCTTGATTAGCATGAACAAGACGAGTGAAGCGCTCATAAGGGAGATATGTGCCTATAACGGCCGTCAAGTGTATACTCGTTTCAAAAAGAGGAGGAGCGCGAATGACGTCTTTCGCTTGGCAGCGGTTCGTCGACGAACCGTATCTCATAACCGAGATCGAAATTGTCCCCATCGTAAGTAAGGACAAGGTAGTTATCATCCATGTCCGCACCCGGGAACCGCGCCAAGCGAGGGCCGCGCTTTGGGCTCTCAAGGATGCGGTCACCGATCTCCTTGAAGCTTTGAAGGATGGTGATCTTGGCGTGATTGATGAGAATGGCGTGCACGGGTATGTCCGGGACCGGCCCCTGGATACGCCAATTCCGCCCATGTCTAAAGGTTTGTAAATTCCGATCGATCCGGCTTCTTGGGGGTATGGATGTCCAGTAAAGATCTGGCTGGGTGAAAGGCCATCGAGTGATGTTAATCGCACGCCAACGTCCTCAAGCACCGTGCTTTAAAAAGATTTTTTGCGACCCCTCCCTGTAAACGGCTGCCCGTTGGCCGAGCGCTTTCGATTGACATTCATCGGCGGATTTGGGGAGGAAGGCTGCCGGCGTTGTCACGTTGTTTGCGTTAAAGCGACCTGAAACGCCAGAACTCGAGATGAGGTGAGCAGCTGTTAGCTCCAGAGTCAAAGCCGGGCGTCCGGCACGAAGGCGAACTATTCAGCCGCTTCACGGACGGGGATCAAACGCCGCTCGACTTGCTGCAGATGCAGGCGCATGGCGGCTGCCGCTCCGCTAAGGTCTCGTTCGGCGATCGCTTCGACGATCCGTTCATGGTCTGTGAAACTGTGATGGTCGGCTGGAGGGCGCGTACCATCAGAGCGTAGACGACCCCATACCACAGTGCGGCGAACCGCATTCAGCACATCGAAAAGGCCGAGCAGCACGTTGTTGCTACTCGCCTGGGCGATTTGCCGGTGGAGCAGATTGTCGAGATTTTCATATTGTCGCCATGTGGCTGCATCGCGAGTCTGTGCGAGCGACTGTCGCATGGCAGCGATGTCGTCGAGGGTCGCATGCAGAGCCGCTTCGCGCGCAATCTCCGGCTCGATGATAAGTCGAGCGCGCATCACATCGGCGGGGTTTGTTCGTCCGGCGATCTCGGAAATGCCGATCGTCTCCTCAATGGGTCCGCTGCCGACGAAGGTACCCTTGCCGACGTGGCGCCAGATTCGGCCGTCTTTCTCAAGTACGGCCAGGGCCTTGCGCAGATCGCCGCGCGATACGCCCAGGGTCTCGCACAACTCCCTCTCGGCTGGCAATCGTGTTTCACCGGAAAGGTCCATCTGGCCCAGATACGCCTGAAGCTGCACCAGCGCAGCGTGGCCGCCGTCTCCAACATTATCCATTGGTTTGACCAATCTACATATTGATTCCAAATATTGGTGTTAATTCGAATACGACATTCCGTCAACTGTTGAGTTTGCGGTCTCTTTGGTCTCCAGCATCGCTCGAATTTGCTAATAAGGCTTGACCAATCCGGCTTCAATCTCTAACCATTTGGGAAATTGGTTACAAAAGACATGGGAGGATACAACAATGCCCAAGCTGTCCAGACGTGCCGTACTAGCCATTGCTTTTGCCACAGCCATCGTAACTACAATGCCATTTCAGGTTGCACATGCTGGCGACATGCGGATCGCATTTGGCGATCTGCCTGGAATAGAGTCCATCCAGACCCTCGCTGCAATCGAGCGCGCCAAGGAGCGCGGCGTTGCCGTCGATCTGATCGTTCTCAATGACGAGGACCTTGCCGCCCAGGCAATTGTCGGTGGTCAGGCCGATGTCGGAATCGGAACGCCTTATACCTTGATCCAGAAGGTAGGAGTGCCGATCCGCATCTTCGCCCAAATCTCCACATTGCGATTTTTCCCGGTGGTTAACAGCGAGTCCTACAAGACCTGGAAGGACCTCGATGGACAGGAAGTGGCGGTTCAGGCGCGAGGCTCAGGCACGGAGGCCGTCATGTTGCTGATGGCTAAGGCGAATGGTATCACGCTCGGCAAGATCAGCTATGTGCCAGGCTCTGAGGTCCGCCGCAACGCGTTGATCCAGGGAACCTTGAAAGCCTCGATCGTAGACGCGGCCAACCGACGTGCGCTCGAAGCAGAGGCGCCCGGCAAGTTCACTGTCCTGCCGGTCGACAATGTCAGCGCATCGGATGAGGCTTTGTTTGCGAGGGCGGACTACCTGAAGAGCAACGCGGCCGATGTCGACATTCTGGTCGAAGAATTGATGAAGACTGGACGTGAGATCACCGAAAATCCCGCTGTCGCGGTGGAGTTCCGCAACAAGTACAAGCTTTTGCCGGATCTCGGTGCGGATGCCGACAAGGAAATCGCGGAATACTACAAAGAAACCACTGAGGCGGGCAGCCTTGCTCTGAATGGTGGCGGCACCGACGCAGCGTCCGGCGACTTTGCTTTCTTTAGCCTGGCCGGTCAGATCGAAGGCGATCCGGCGACCCTCAAGGTCGACGATTTCTGGGATTTCGCGGCGATCGACCGCGCCGTGGCCAAGCTCGGCAAGAAATAGGAGCCCGGCCCATGGAGAGCAGTCTCAGGGCTGAGCGCCTCGCGTCTCGTTCGGGACGCGAGGCGGCGGCCGGCTGGCGGGACCAGCCGATTCTTCTGCGGTTCGTGTCAATCGCTTTATTTGCCGGTGCTTGGGAAATCGCCGGCCGGATCCCGGTGAGCTTCGCTTTTCCGACCTTCTCCGATACAATGATCGCATTCGTCAAATTGATTGCCGATGGCAGCCTGCCAACTGCATATCTTTCAACATTGCAACCCCTGCTGCTCGGAGTCGTTCTCTCGGCTTTCCTTGGCGTCGGCCTTGGTACGCTGTGCGGACTGTGGCGCACCGGTGAATGGCTGCTCGTTCCGGTGTTCATTGTGCTTCAGGCAGCCCCCGTCGCCGCCTTCATCCCCATGGTCACGTTCATCTACGGGATCGGCATGACGGCCAAGACGCTGGCCGTGATGATCCTTGCATTGCCTGTGATCGTGCTCAACACCTACAAGGCGGTGCGCAATGTGAACGAATCCCTGCTCGCCATGTGCCGGTCGTTTCTCGGGACACGGTGGCAGACCGTGGCCAAGATTATTCTTCCCGACGCCAGCCCGGTCATCTTCGCAGGGTTGCGCCTGGGTGTCGCAGCGGGATTCGTCGGCGTCGTTCTCGCCGAACTGCTCATCACACCGACCGGCATCGGCGATCTCATCACCTTCCACCGCTCGCGTGCCGACTATGCCGAGATGTATGCAACAATTGGCTCGATCATCGCACTTTCGACACTCACGCTTGTTGCGCTGCAGTGGATTGAGATCCGCGTGTTCAGGCCCGAGAAGCGAGGAGCATGACATGCGCGCCACCGTATTGCGTAATGGACCATCGCCAGTTCCAATGCCAACAGATTCGATTGTAGAGGTGAGGGGAATTTCCAAATACTACGGAAGCGTGGAGGCGCTCCGCAGTATCGACCTCGACTTTCCGAGGGGCAAATTGACCAGTCTTCTGGGTCCTAGCGGCTGCGGCAAGACCACACTGCTGAAGATCATCGCCGGTCTGATACGAGCCGATGCGGGCACCATCGCGATCGATGGAAAACACGTCACCACACCTGGACCCGAGCGGGCCTTCGTGTTCCAGGACTTCGCGCTGATGCCTTGGGCAACTGTGCTTCGCAACGTCGCATTTGGCCTTGAACTGCGCGGAATGGACAGGAACGAGCGGGAAAACATAGCCCGTCACTATATCGATGAAGTCGGTCTCGCCGGCTTCGCCGACAAATACCCTCACGAGCTTTCCGGGGGTATGCGCCAGCGTGTCGGATTGGCACGGGCACTTTCGGTGGATGCCGATGTTCTGCTCCTCGACGAGCCGTTTTCCGCGGTAGATGAACAGAATCGGCGGAAGTTCCAGGAAGACCTGATCCGGCTGCGCACCAATCAAAACAAGACGTTCATCTTTGTTACACACTCCATCGAGGAGGCCGTCTATATCTCTGACCGCATCGTGCTGTTGTCGCCGAGGCCCGGCAGGGTATCACAGGTCATCGAGCCACAAATCGATCGCTCCGGCGATCCGGAGCGCATTCATCGGGACAAACACTATCTCGATACCGTTGAGGAGATCTGGCAGGGGCTGAAGCAATATGTGGAGTAGACCAATGCCATCTGTCGCCAATCCCCAGAACCACAATCAACCCAGCCGTGTTCGTGAGGTACGCAAATGACGCTGTTTGGCTACCGCGTGCCGATGATGGCGTCTCTTCTCGTCTGGTGCGTGATCTGGGAAATCATCGGACGGACGAATCTGGTCTTCCTGCTCCCGCCCTTGAGCGAGGTGCTTGCCGCCGCTGTCAACCTCGTGCAGACCGCGTCCTGGCAGAACGCGACGATCACCACGCTGCGGGCATTTGTCATGGGAATGGCCTTGTCAATCGTGTTTGGAGTGCCGCTTGGTATTCTGATGGGCCGCGTCAAGGTAGCCGATGACCTGCTCGGCATGTGGGTGAACATTTTTTCCAGCGCTCCGCTTTCTGCGCTGGTTCCAGTCCTGATGATCCTCTTTGGCTTCGGCGAGCCCACGATCGTTGCAGCGGTGTTTCTGTTCGCGATCTGGATCATCGTTCTCGATACCCGCGCCGGTGTCCGGCATATTTCGCCGTCCCTTGTGGAGATGGCGCGGTCCTATGGCGCTTCCCGCCGTGCGCTCTACACCAAGGTCATTTTGCTGGCAGCACTTCCGGAAATCCTCGCCGGTATCCGCCTTGGCCTTATTCGCGGCGTCAAGGGCGTCGTAATCGGCCAATTGCTGGTTGCAATCGTCGGTTATGGCGCCCTGTTCGAAACGTTTTCACGAAACTTCCGCATGCCCGAATTCTGGGCCCTTACCATCATCCTTTTCGCCTTTGCCCTGTTGGTGGCCCAACTGATCGAGCAAGCAGAAGCGAAAGTCGAATATTACGCAGGAGCAAGATAATGAACATGGATAGCCCAGCATCAAACTACGTCATCGAACCAACGCCCGTCCCTGCCATCCCGGTTGCAGGGTCCGACCAGTTTTTCCCAGTACACCGGGTCTATTGCGTCGGCCGGAACTACGCTGCCCACGCGGTGGAGATGGGGCACGATCCCAATAAGGAGCCCCCATTTTTCTTTCAGAAGAATCCCGACAACCTCAATACGAGCGGACGATTTCCCTATCCTGCAGCATCCAACGATGTCCACTACGAGATCGAAATGCTGGTGGCGTTAAAGAGCGGCGGCACGGATATCCCCGTCGAGAAGGCACTTGATTGCGTCTACGGTTATGGCGTCGGTCTCGACATGACGCGGCGCGACCTGCAGGGCAAGGCCAAAGATATGGGTCGTCCGTGGGAAGTTGGAAAGGCTTTCGAAACATCGGCGCCGTGCACACCGCTGTTTGCTGCTGCCACGATCGGCCATCCCTCACAAGGCGTAATATGGCTGAACCTCAACGGGGAGCGAAAACAAACTGGAGATCTCAACCAGATGATCTGGAAGGTACCAGAGATGATCAGTTATCTGTCGGGCCTGTTTACCTTGATGCCTGGTGACATCATCTTTTCGGGAACGCCTGCTGGCGTTGGCGCTGTCAGTCGCGGCGATGTGCTCAAGGGTCATATCGACGGTGTCGGTGATCTGGAGGTCCGTGTCGTCTAAAAGCCAAGTCGGTCAACGATCAGATCTCAGGGGCAAAAAACACGCGCCTCCCAAAATGGCCATCCTCAGCCTTTTCATCGTGCATTTATCAATGGGATTCGATTTCGAGTGAACGTTTGATTTCGAGATGTCCGATGATATTGAACGACGTCATTGTGAATGCAGGCTTATCGCGCTATCGATGTGTTGCTGGCTATTGCGAGGGAGGGTTCACATGACCAAAGGCACAGTTAAATGGTTCAACTCAACAAAGGGTTTCGGCTTTATCCAGCCTGATGACGGCGGTGCAGATGTGTTTGTGCATATTTCTGCGGTTGAACGTGCAGGTTTACGCAGCCTCAATGACGGTCAGAAAGTCAGTTACGAGCTTGTGCAGGACAAGCGATCAGGCAAGGCATCGGCGGATCAATTGATTGCACTTTGATATGCATTAGCGCCTCAGGAGCGTGCAGTTAGAAATCCTATCGCAACAGACCTATGCGACAGGTGCGAACAGGGTAGGGGCATCTTTGGATGCCTCTATCTATTTTCCGCATGATGTCACGTTGGTCGATTACGGTACCTGCAGGATTGTCGGGGTCGGCTGATCTATTGGTTTGTGCCTTTTTGCTGATCGCCTGACCGTCCATTCGGTTTTGGGTCATTCAGGGCAAAGTGGTCGCAAGACTTCCTGGGTGGCGCTGATGTCGGCGATTATTTCTTCACGCACCCGGGCAAAATCCCTGCTTTCAAGCGCTTCGACAATAGCGATATGTCTACCTGAGGGCTCGGATTCGCCAGCGCGGATCAATGGAGCCACATGCGTCGACAGCATCCGCATATAAGGGCCAAACCGCAACCAGAGTGTTTCGATGAGCTGGATTAAAACATCCGATCCCGACGCCCGATAAATGGTGAAGTGGAACTGCTGGTTCTTGGTAATCAGCGTGTAGATATTCTTGTCACGCCCAATTTCCTTCTGTTCCGAGACTATCCCCTTGAGGACTTCGAGGTCCTTCGGCGTCAGTCGCGGCGCTCCCAGCTCTGTAGCCAGCGCTTCCACCACAATGCGGGCCCGGCACAGATCGTCCAGGCGCGCTGCAGTGACCACAGGCACACGCGCGGACCCGTTTGAGGCGATCTCAAGCGCATTTTCCGCTGCAAGTCGGCGCAGTGCTTCGCGCACGGGCATGTTGCTGGTCCCGAAGGTTTCAGCCAGACCTGCGATCGTCAAACTTTGCGCCGGATTGAACTGTCCGTTCATCAAGGCCTGGCGCAGCTGCTGATAAACGCCATCCTGAATCGTCGTGCGCGATGAGACGGGTCCCAAACTCATATCCACCGAGGCATTTTCCTTCTTCGTTTCCCTTACGATCTATTGGCCGGCCTTGAGAACAAGCCGGATTGTCAACTTCGATCTTGGTCCAGATAGCCCGAAATTTCTCGAGATTACAATCTCATCTGACGCGAAGCTGCAGCCAGACAAATTCCGCATTTTGCTCGATTGACGCATTATAGCATCTGTGATCAAATGATCACAGAAATATTTGAGGCATCGCATGTCGGGCTATTTCCTCTACCATTCCATAGGTACTTTTCCAGGAAAGGCCGTGGCCATGACCACGGCATTGGCTGGTTTTTCTGAAATATGGTCTGCGGAGGATGATGGTCAGTGGCCTGCGGCGCTCGCAGCGCGCAAACGCTTCATTAACCTCTGGAGCGCGTTGATCGATGCGCCTGCGGGATCATTGACGACAGCCGAAAATGTCACAACCGCGCTCTACAGTCTGGTCGGCGGCCTGCCAGAAGCGAGCCTTGCCGGGCGCCGCTTTCTCGTCGCGGCGGATTGCTTTCCCAGTCTGCATTTCATGCTCGCCAAGATCGCGCCCCGCTTTGGCTTCGTGCTCGACACAGTACCCATGAGGCCCGGCGAGAGATGGGTGCGCGAGGAAGACATGATAGCGCGCTGGCAGGACGATGTCGGCGTGGCGCTGCTGACGTTTGTCACGTCTACCGCCTCGCACCGTTCTGACGTTGCCAGGCTGGTCGACCATGGCCATCGCCTGGGAACGATCGTCGGTGCCGACATTACCCAGGGCGTGGGCGTCGCGCCATTCTCGATTGAACATACGCACGTGGATTTTGTTGTTTCGACATCGCTGAAATGGCTTTGCGGCACGTCCGGCGCCGGCATTCTTCAGGTGAGGCCTGATCTACTTTCCAGATGTGAGCCGGAACTGCGCGGCTGGTTCAGTCAGGACAATCCTTTCTCGTGGGACCTCGACCGCTTTACCTATGCGTCGGACGCCCGGCGCTTCGATCATGGAACGCCCGCGATCCTCGCCTCGGTCGCCTCACTACCGGGTCTTGAATGGGCGACCAGCGTCGGCGTCGACGCTATCCGTGCGCAGAATCTTGCATTGACGAACCGCCTTATCATGCGGTCACTCGAAAACGGCTGGATGGTTGGTTCGCCTCTTGATGAAGACAAGCGCGGGGGTAGCGTGATGCTTTCGCTTCCCGAAAGCCTTGATTCTGGCTGCATCGTTTCCGGCTTGCGTGAACAGAAACTCTATTGTGATGCTCGCGGATCAACCCTGCGTCTTTCGCCGGGCAGCGTGACAAACGTTGAGAGCGTCGATGCTCTTTGCGGCGCACTCGAACAATTGATGGAGTAGAGGTGCATCTCCTGATGAGGATGCAGGTTAGGTGCAGAATATCAAGCAATGCCACGAGCAGTGGCGATAACAGAGGGAAATTAAATGTTGAATCGTTTAGGTCTAATGGGAATGCTCATCGCGACGGGTCTCTTTGCCGCCGCACTCGCTATTGCCGCTGATACGATTGTCGTTGGTGCCTATCCGGCAAATCCGCCATGGGAATACAAGACCGCGTCGGGGGATTTTGAAGGCTTTGAGGTAGACGTCGTTAAAGAGGTTGCCAAACGGCTCAACATGAAACCTGAATTCCAGGATATGGGGTTTCAGGCACTCTTTGCTGCCACTAGTTCCGGCCGTATTGATTTTGCCATCTCGTCGATTTCGATCACCAATGATCGCCTCAAGAACCAGTCCTTCACTCAGCCCTATTATGACAGCGACGGTACGGTTGTCGGTAAAGCCGACTCCACGATCAAGTCGCTGGATGAATTGAAGGGCAAGACCATCGGTGTGATCGCCGGTTCCACTGGTGAGGCCTGGTCGAAGGTCAATGCTGAAAAGCTCGGCATCGCCGAAGTAAAGAGCTATGCCGCCCAGCAGGATCTTCTGATGGAAGTGCAGAACGGCCGTATCGAAGGCGGGGCAGGCGAGCTTGCAGGTTTTCAATATGCCATGACCAAGATACCCGGCCTCAAGATTTTGGTCCGTATTCCAACCGGCGAACGCTTCGCCATGATGGCGAAGAAGGATAGTCCGCTGGTGGAAAAAGTCAGCGAAACCATCTCGGCGATGAAAGCGGATGGTACGATGGCCGCGATCCACAAGAAGTGGTTCAACGTTGACCCCGAGCCGGGCACCAGCACGGTCAAGTCTCTCCCGGTCCCGAAGGCTGAATAATAGTTGATCGCCCGGCCGGTGCCTGTCACCGGCCATTCCGGCCATTTTGTCGGCTGCGAGCTCTCCACGTCACAGGCAGGCCTATGGAATTGATCAACACCTTCTTCAATTGGCAAATTCTGGTCGAATCCTTTCCAATCCTGTTGCGCGGGCTCGGCAACACCATCCTGCTCGGCTGCGCCGCCATCTTCTTCGGCTGTATCGCTGGGCTGATTCTGTGCCTGATGCGGCTCTATGGTCAGCGCTGGCTAAAGTATCTGGCGATTTTTTACATCGACGTCTTCCGGGCGCTGCCAATCCTCGTCGTCTTGATCCTGATCTACTATGCGCTGCCGCTGGCCGGCATCCGCTTTACTTCGTTCACTTCAGCAACGATCGCGCTGTCGATGGTGCTTGCCGCCTTTACCGCGGAAGTCTGCCGCGCTGGTATCGAGAATATTTCCAAGGGCCAGTTTGAAGCGGCGTCGGCGCTTGGCCTTTCCTTCTGGATCACCATGCGCAAGGTCATTCTTCCGCAGGCGTTGAAGGTCGTCATCCCGCCGCTTACCAGCAATTGCGTGTCGATCTACAAGGACACTTCACTGGCCTCCGTGGTCGCCATGCCGGACCTGCTCAAACAGGCGACCGACGCACAGGCATTGATGGCCAATCCGACGCCGTTGATCGGCGCTGCAATTATCTATCTCGCCTTTCTATGGCCACTCGTTCGACTGGTCAGTCATCTCGAGGAGCGCGGCAAGCAGCAGCACGCGAGATGAACCGCCACCAGTCAACCATTCCAGCACGAGCATGAATGCGCAATTTATTCAGGGAGCAGCTATGACCCAGTACCACATGATTAAGGCCGATGCGAACGAGCCGGTGTTTCCGATCGACGCCGTGCGTTCGATGTTTCCTGCATTGAAAAAGGCCGGGGACTTCATTTTCTTCGATAATGCGGCCGGTGCACAAATTCCACAGAGCGTACTGGATGCGGTGCAGTCCCATCTTGTCGATTTCAACGTTCAGCGCGGTGGCCGTTATGGTCGAAGCGTGCAGGTCGACAAGGCTGTGGCCGATGCACGCGAGAGCGTGGCGCTTCTCATCAATGCCCGCGATCCACAGGAAATCTGCTTCGGTATGAATGCGACGTCGTTCATCCGCCTGGTCAGTCTCGGCGTTGGCCAGATGCTGCAGGAGCGCGATGAGATCATCGTCACCGACATGGATCACGATGCTAATATTGCGACCTGGCTCGCTCTTGAATCGGCCGGTGCGAAATTCGTTTGGTGGCGGATGCGGGAAGACGGCAACCTGCATGTCGATGACCTGCGTCCCCTGGTCAACGAGCGCACCCGTCTGGTTGCTTGCACGGTCACTGCGCATTCGATCGGATCGATTGTCGATGTCGCGTCCGTGGCGAAGATCGCCCATGCGGCGGGCGCCGAAGTATTCCTTGATTGTGTGCACTACGGGCCGCATGGTCTGATCGACGTTCAAGCTTGGGATTGCGATTATCTGGTCTGCTCCGGCTACAAGAATTTCTCGCCGCACATGGGTTTCCTGTGGGGCCGCTTTGAAACGCTGAAGCGTTTGCCGACATTTCGCGAAGATTTCATTCCCGATGTGCCTCCGCACAAGATCGAAGCGGGAACGTTCATCTATGAAAACGTCTCTGGCATGGACGCAGCGGTGAGATATCTGGAATCGGTCGGCCGGAACTTCGCTCCGTCCAACAATCGCGAGCGCCGCGAAAACATCGTTGCCGGCATGAGCAAGATCCGCACCTATGAGCTTCAGCTCGCAACCGAAATGCTGCGTGTCCTTAAGGATTGCGGTGCCATCATTTATGGCGTCAGCGATTTCGCCCGTCTTAACGAGCGCGTCCCGACCTTCTGCTTCAACATCGGTAATCTGTCGCCGAAACTGGTCACAGAAGAGATGTCCGATATGATGATCGGTATCCGCGATGGCCACATGTATGCGCCGCGCCTGATGAAGCGCCTCAATCTGAGCATGGAAAGCGGCGCGATCCGCCTCTCGCTCGTGCACTACAATACAATGGAGGAAATTCATCGCTTTGAGAAAGCGCTGAAGACCGTGATCGAACGGCACGCTTGAGGTGTTTTCGCGGCGAATTGATCGCAAACATCATCATTATGCAGTAACTTGCAACCGGGGAACCGCAGCCTCAAAGGTGCGAAAAAGGGAAGAGGAAGATAACTGATGAAGACCAATGAAGTTCTTGGCCAGCTGGCCGAATTGCTCCTTTCCGGTGGCGTGGAAGTGGTGGATCTGGCCGCCGAACTCGGACCGGAAACGCCCTTGATCAAACTGCCGCCGGAGTTGGCCGTCGATACGCCGAAAATCGAAATCCACGAGATATCTGCCTACGACAAGAATGGACCCTGGTGGGCCTGGAACTGGCTCAAGCTTGGCGAGCATTCCGGCACACATTTCGATGCGCCGAAGCATTGGATCACCGGCAGGGACTATCCTGATGGCTGGACCGATACGATCGCCCCGAAGAATTTCGTGGCGCCCGTCAATGTCATCGATTGCTCCAGGGAGGCCGCAGAAAATCACGATTTCCTGTTGACCGCCGATCACGTAAAATTATGGGAGGCCAGGTATGGCGCCATCCGCCCTGGCGAATGGGTGGTGATGCGCACGGACTGGTACAAGCGCAACGGCTCGGAGGCGAATTTCCTCAACGCCAATGAAACCGGTCCTCATACGCCCGGACCGACGGCCGAGGCCATCGAATACATTATTTCGACGGGCGCGATCGGCTGGGGCAGCGAAACGATTGGAACCGATGCTGGTCAGGCTGGCGGCATGACCCCGCCATTTCCTGCGCACAGCCTGATGCACAAGGCCAATCGTTATGGTCTTGCCAGCCTCTGTAATCTCGACCGTCTGCCGGCCAAGGGCGCGATCCTGATCGCTGCGCCACTGAAGATCAAGAACGGTACAGGTAGCCCGACGCGCGTCCTCGCTCTCGTACCAAAGGCGTGACGATCAGGGGAAGGGAGCTGACATGAGGAGGCTTTCAAATGGCTGAGCGGTCATTCGCAAAAGAAGTCGAAAAGCTGAGGCTCGGTGCCGGTGAGGAATTCTCCGGCGAAGGCATCCTGGCGATCACCAAGGCGCTGCTGCAATGCGGTGTCGGATATGTCGGTGGTTACCAAGGCGCCCCTATCAGCCACCTCATGGACGTGCTTGCCGATGCGCAGGAGATCCTTGGCGAACTCGGCGTCCATTTTGAGGCGAGCGCCTCGGAGGCAACGGCTACGGCTATGCTCGCAGCTTCGGTCCATTATCCGATCCGTGGCGCTGCAACCTTCAAGTCTACCGTCGGCACCAATGTCGCTTCCGACGCTCTCGCCAATCTTGCATCGGGCGGCGTTACCGGCGGAGCGCTCCTCATTGTGGGCGAAGACTATGGCGAGGGCTCCTCCATCATGCAGGAACGCAGCCACGCCTTTGCCATGAAGAGCCAGGTCTGGCTTTTGGATCCGCGCCCGAACCTGCCATCAATCGTCAAGTCGGTGGAAGTCGGCTTCGAGCTTTCCGAAGCCTCCAACACACCGGTCATGCTGCTCGTTCGCATTCGCTGCTGTCACGTCCACGGGCAGTTCACAGCCAAGGACAACAAGCGTCCGGCAATGACCGTCGCCGAAGCGCTGGATTCGCCCCGGCGCGACACCCAGCGTATTGTCCTACCACCGGCCTCATTCATGCATGAAAAAGAGAAGGTGGAGAAACGCTGGCCTGCGGCCGTCGATTTCATTCGCTCACGCAAGATCAACGAGTTCTTTGGACCCGACACCGCAAAAGTCGGGATCGTCCTGCAGGGCGGTATGTATAATGCCGTCATTCGAGCATTACAGCGCATCGGCCTTGCCGATCTTTACGGCGACACGCAGGTGCCGCTCTATGTCCTGAACGTTGTCTATCCCCTCGTCGACGACGAGTTCCTACGTTTCTGCGGTGGCAAGGATGCGGTTCTTGTCATCGAGGAAGGCCAGCCGAACTTCATCGAACAGGCCTTGGCATCGATGTTACACAAGGCCGATCACACCACGCGCATCGTTGGCAAGGAGGTCATGCCGATGGCCGGTGAGTATACTGGCCAGGTCATGTTCGACGGCATCGGTGCTTTCCTGCGCGAACGCGCGCCACATCTGCTTCCCGCCCAAATCCGCGCGCCCAATACCGCAGAGCATTCGCAGGACATTTCCGACTTGACCGCTTTGGTACCTGGGCGACCGCCCGGCTTCTGCACCGGCTGCCCGGAGCGGCCTATCTTCGCTGCGACCAAGCTCGTTGAAAAGGAGCTGGGACCACATCACATCGCTTCGGATATTGGCTGCCACCTGTTTTCGATCATGCCGCCATTTGAGTTGGGCGCAACGACGATGGGGTACGGCCTTGGTCCAGCGTCGGCCTCGGCGTTCAATTCGCCCGATGCAAATCGCCGTTCGATCTCGTTCGTCGGCGATGGGGGCTTTTGGCACAACGGCCTGACTTCATCGATAGGCAACGCCGTGTTCAACCGCAATGACGGCGTGATCGTCATCGTCGACAACTATTATTCCGCCGCAACTGGCGGACAGGACATCCTGTCGTCGCGTGCCAGCAACCGGTCAAAATCGACGAAACATCCGATCACCAAAGCGCTCGAAGGCATGGGCGTCAAGTGGGTTCGCCACATCGAGCGGACCTATGATGTCAGCAAGATGCGCGATACGCTGCGCGAGGCACTGACCACCGATGAGAAAGGCCCCAAAGTTATCGTTGCCTCGTCGGAATGCATGTTGAATCGCCAGCGCCGGGAAAAGCCGCTGGTCGACCAGGCGATCAAGGGCGGAGAGCGCATCGTCAAACCGAAATTCGGCATCGATGAGGATATCTGTACCGGTGATCACGCCTGCATGCGGCTTTCCGGCTGTCCGTCCCTCTCGGTGAAGACGCTTGATGATCCGCTGCGCGACGATCCGGTTGCCCATATCGATCAGAGCTGCGTCGGCTGCGGCAATTGCGGCGAAGTGGCGGATGCGGCCATTCTTTGCCCGTCGTTTTACCGCGCCGATGTCGTGCACAACCCCGGTCCGTGGGACAGGTTTGCCGATACCATGCGCCGCAAACTGATCGGGGCAATCCAGAACTGGCGCGAGCGTCGGCGCCTGGAGTTTATGGACGCGTAGGATGGCCGATCAATCACTCGCAAAAGATATCGTGGAAACCGACAAGATCATCAAGTTGGCTGTGCTCGCCGTTGGCGGCCAGGGCGGAGGGGTGCTTGCCGATTGGATTACCGAAGTCGCTGAGCGCAATGGCTATCGGGCTCAGTCAACTTCGGTAGCCGGTGTGGCGCAGCGTACCGGCGCGACGATCTACTATATTGAGATGTGTCGCGATATCGGCCGGCAACCGGTTTTCGCGCTGTCACCGGCTCAGGGCGATGTCGACATTCTAATTGCTGCTGAACTAATGGAAGCGGGCCGCGCCATCATTCGCGGGTTCGTCACGCCAAACCGCACGACGCTCATTGCCTCCTCGCACCGTATTGCCGCAGTCTCGGAAAAGATCGTGCCTGGCGATGGCCGCGCACCTTCTGACCAGGTCATGACGATTGCGAAGGGTGCAGCCAAGCGGTTTATCAGCTTCGACATGGAGAAGATCGCCATCGATGCCGGTTCGATGATTTCGGCAAGCCTGCTTGGCGCACTTGCCGGTTCGGGCGCACTGCCATTTCCGCGCGCGACCTACGAGGAAGTGGTCGGGAACTCGGGCAGAGGTGTAAAGGCGAGCCTGACTACCTTTGCGGCGGCCTATGATCGCGCGCGGGACGAAAGTAGTGCCGCCAAAGCGCCAACGCCGGAGGTCCAGCCGTCGAAGTCTCGCGTTAGTGGACCCCCACGCCTCGTGTCGCAGTGGCGCTCCCTAAGCACACGCATCGACGCTTATCCCGAAGCGATCCGTGACATGGCCGTGCGCGGTCTGCGCAAGGTGATCGACTATCAGGACATCGCCTACGGCCGCGAATATCTCGACCGGCTAAATGAGGCGGTGAAGCTGGATCGTCCCGAGCATGATTTCGCCCTTTCTCTTGCCGCGGCGAAGCACCTGGCCAACGCCATGTGCTACGACGACATGATCCGCGTCTCCGATCTCAAGACTCGGTCGAGGCGCGACAGCCGCGTGCGTGCCGAAGTCGGAGTCAAGGATGGTACGGTCCTGCAGCTCACAGAATATTTTCATCCACGGATCGAAGAGTTCTGCGGCACCATGCCCTCGGCGCTTGGCCTTTATATCGAAAGCCGGCCTAAGCTCTCCGCTTGGCTTGACCGGCGCATCAACCGTGGCCGCCACATCCGTACCGACAGCATGACCGGCTTCGCCATGCTCTGGTTCATCGGTGGGCTGCGTCGCTGGCGCCGGTCCCTGCTGCGCCATCAGGTGGAAATGCAGCACTTGCAGCGCTGGTATCAACTTGCCCTGGATCATGTTTCGGCGGACTATGCTCTTGCGGTTGAAATCCTCAACTGCCGCCGCTTGATCAAGGGCTATAGCGATACCCACGCACGTGCCTCGTCCAAGTTCGACCGAGTTCTCTCGGGGCTCGAACTCGTGAAGGGACGCGCCGACGCCTCCGACTGGATCCGGCGGCTGCGCGAGGCTGCTTTAAAGGACGAGAAGGGCACCATGCTGGATGGTGCCCTGAAGACGGTCGCCACGTTGACCTGAATCGGTCTCTTAAATATTGACGAGAAACCGTTGAACGTGTTTGCCGCTGTCAACTTGGAATGACTGCGGTCGCCTCGATCTCCACCAGGGCGCGATCCTCAAGCAGTGCCATGACTTGGACCAGTGTCATGGCGGGGTAATGGCGGCCAAACACGCGGCGATAGGCTTCGCCGAGCCGCCTCTGCTCGGCTACATAGGCCTTCTTGTCGGTAATGAACCAGGTGAGCCGCACGATATCCGTCGGCTCTGCGCCAGCGCTGGTCACCACATCGGCGATATTGCGCATGGCCTGCTCAGCCTGTTCGACAAAGTCGTCCGTCTCGAACTGCTGATCCTTGGTCCAGCCAATCTGCCCGCCGATAAACAATGTCTTGCCTTCGCCAATCACGCCGTTCGAATAACCCTTTGCCGGTGGCCAGCCCTGCGGATGCACAATTTCTACCATGCTGTTTTCCTACCTTCGTCTTTAATGCTGATTTGCTTTTCGCAATTGGAAGCGTTGTATCTTTCCCGTTGCCGTTTTCGGCAGGGCATCGACGAACTTGATCGACCGCGGATATTTGTACGGTGCGATCACCTCCTTGACGTGGTCCTGGAGCCGCTTGACCGTCAACTCATCTGCTGCAATGCCGGCGCAGAGAACGATATGTGCCTGGACAATCTGGCCGCGCGCTTCGTCCGGCGCTCCGATAACCGCGCATTCGCTGACGTCTGGATGGGCCAGCAAAGCCGCTTCCACCTCGGGGCCTGCAATGTTGTAGCCCGACGAGATGATCATGTCGTCCGAGCGCGCGGCGAAATGGAAATAACCTTCCTCGTCCTGGATGAATGTATCGCCGGTGAGGTTCCAGCCATTGCATACATATTTCTTCTGGCGATCATCGGCCATATAGCGGCAGCCCGTCGGGCCGCGGACGGCGAGCCCGCCGATCTCGCCGCGCGGCACTTCGCGCATATCCTCATCGACGATGATTGCTTCATAGCCGCCAACCGGCTTGCCAGTTCGTCCCGGACCTGAATCGTGAAGACGGTTGCTGATGAAGATGTGCAACATTTCCGTCGAACCGATGCCGTCGAGCAGCGGTTTGCCGGTCTTCGCCATCCAGGCCTCGTAGATCGGTGCAGGCAGCGTCTCTCCAGCCGAGACTGCAACACGCAACGAGGAGAGGTCCGCGCCCTCATTCATCGCCTGCAGCATGACGCGATAGGCAGTCGGCGCTGTAAAGCTGATCGTGGCCTTATAGGTTTCGATGATTTCGATCATCTTCGGCGGTGTTGCCTGCTCAAGCAGTGTCGCGGCGGCGCCGAACCGCAGCGGAAAGATCGCCAGGCCGCCAAGGCCGAAGGTGAAGGCGAGGGGCGGCGATCCGACAAATATGTCGTCCGGCTGCACATTCAGCACTTCCTTGGCATAGGCGTCGGCGATCATCAGAAGATCACGGTGGAAATGCATTGTCGCCTTGGGTTCACCGGTGGTGCCGGAGGTAAATCCGAGCAGGGCAACATCGTCGCGCCCGGTCTTTACAGCCTCGAAGCGGACCGGCTTGTCGAGCGCAATCCGGTCGAGTTCCGCGTCATGATTTGCAGTTCCGTCGAATCCGACAACCTGTTTCAAGA
>NZ_JBBNAM010000067.1:0-2475 GCF_037994425.1 Phyllobacterium sp. | reverse complement strand
GCCTTCCTTGCGGCTGCGCTGGACGCGCGCGCGGGGCACCGCAAGGAAGCAGCCCTCTCGCTCGCCGAGCGAGGCCTCGAATTGGCCCAGGAGCATAAGGTCCGTGGCGACCTCTTGCGTTTCAAGGGCGACATGCTGCGCGAGCTTGGCCGCAGCGCCGAGGCGATAGAGGCTTTCGGCGCGGCACTCGGTATTGCGCGCGATCCTGCAGAGCGCTGCCGCGCCAAGATCGGCATTGTCGCCGCCATGCGGATCATGGACCGGATCGACGATGCCTACGTCGTCCTCGACGAGGCCGAGGCAATCGCCCAGGAGGCCGATCTTCCTCTCGAACTCAGCGAACTCCACTATTTCCGCGGGAGCCTCCATTTCCCGAGAGGACGGCTCGATGGCTGCCTCAGAGAGCACGAGAAGTCGCTCGAATACGCCGAACGCGCGGGCAGCCCGGAGCGCAGGGCCCTCGCCCTGAGCGGGCTTGGCGACGCGCATTACGCCCGTGGGCGCATGTTCACGGCGCACAGAGTGATCGAGCAGTGCCTTGCGCTGTGTGAGGAATACCAGCTTGGGGCGGTGGAGGCAGCCAACCGCTTCATGCTCGCGACCGTCAAAATCTACATGAACGATACCGAAAGGGCGCTGCAGGAGGCGCTCGCCTCAGCCCAGCTGGCGTCAAAGGTCGGCCATGACCGGGCCGAGATCGTCTCGCGTCTTACGGCCGGCTGGATCCTTGTCTCCATGGGCCAGATGGCGGCCGCGCAAATCGAGATAGACCTCGGTCTTGCCACCGCCGCGCGTTTCGGCGCCAAGCGCTTCGAGCCCTTCCTCGAAGAAACAAGTGCCCGCATATGCCTGGCGGAGGGCCGGTGGGCCGAGGCGGTCGAAATCGCCGAGGGCACCCTTGCGAAAGTCCGAAACCTCGGCGCGATGTCGTTCATAGGGCCTTGGGTGCTCTCGACCGTTGCACGCGCTACTTCGGATCCGGCGCGGCGCCGGGAGGCCCTTGCCGAGGGCGAAGCGGTCCTCGCCACGGGAGCGGTTGGTCACAACTACTACCGTTTCTATCGCTACGCGATGGATGCCTGCGCTGCGGCAGGGGAATGGCCCGAGGTCCGCCGCTACGCTGATCTTCTGGCCGAATACACGGCCCCGGAGCCGACGCCTTGGTCCGATTTCTTCATTACGCGGGGGCGCGCGCTTGCCGACGCTGCCGAGGGGATCGATGCGCGCGACCGCCTTCGGCACTTGCGGGCTGACGCCGAAACCGCGTGCCTGCTCGCCGCTATTCCCGGCATCGACGCAGCGCTCGCCTCGAGTGAAGCCCCGTCGCGATCAGCGCGCGCCTAATTCTATCGCTTGACGCCGACGGGTTTTCCGCGGCGCAAAATGGAGGGAGAGTGATGAAGGTTGCAGTAATCGGTGGCGGAATTGGTGGCCTCGCGGTGGCCTATGAGCTGAAGAAGCAGGCGAAAAGGCTTGGCCTTCAGTTGCCCGAAGTGACGGTGTTTGAGGCCCTGGGCCGTTTCGGCGGTAATGCTGACACCATGCACTTCTCCTTTGGGGAGGGCCCGCAGGGCGAGATGCGCCGCTGGGCGGATCTCGGCGTCAACGACTTTAACAAATCCGCCTATAACGACATTGACGAGGTCATGACCGAAATCGGCTTCGTCGAAGGCAAGGACTATCGCAATCTCGAGGACACCACGAGCTACTATTCCGGCGACGGCTCGCTGTTCTTTACCGACAATGCAACCCCTTGGTGGGGCACGGGTATGGACCCCAAGCTGAAGGCTTCGGTCGACGACTTCATGAGCGCCGGAGGCACGGACGCCGACAACCCCAAATACCACGAGTACACGCTCGAGCAATATATCGACGAAAAGTCGCAAGAGCGGGGATGGGATGCGCGCCTCGGCCCGTGGGTCATTTATCCGCGCGTCAACGGCATGTATTTCACATCGAGCGAACTTGGCCCGCGAAGAATGCCGTTCTATTCGGTCATGCACTATTATAAGATCCAAGAGGGCGCAGGCGGAAAGCCGGCGAACCGGATGTATTTCGTGGGTGGAACGAGCCACTGGATCGACCGGCTGACGGACTACATGGCGCAGACGCTTGGCGTAAAGCTGGTCACCGGTTTCCCGGCTGTGGTGAGCCGCGACAGCACCGGCTGGAAAGTGACCAACAGCATATCACCAAAGGAGCAGTATCAGCCCGACCTGGTGGTGATTGCGAGCCACGCCAACGATGCGCTGAAGCTTCTGAAGACGATCCCGCCTCAGGTCTCGAATATCATGTCGCAGATCACCTATGAGACGGCGGTCAGCGTCGCACATATCGACGCACGGCTGTTGCCGGTCGATCAGAATGCCTGGTGCACCTATAACATCGTCATTCATCAGCCCGGCTCGGTTGCGATGAAGCCCTACGTGATCAACTATGTCGCGAACCGCCACCAGAACGATGCAGCCAATCCCG
>NZ_JBBNAM010000066.1:0-8396 GCF_037994425.1 Phyllobacterium sp. | reverse complement strand
ATGGCGGAGAGGGAGGGATTCGAACCCCCGATGGAGTTGCCCCCATGCCGCATTTCGAGTGCGGTGCTTTCAACCACTCAGCCACCTCTCCGCGCCAGGGAACGATCATTTCGATCCCTAAAAGGATATGGTCAGGAAATTCTACCTGCCAGGTGCCGCGTTGCCCTAAGGGGCTTGGCTTGAGCGTGCGGCGTGCTAGATAGCGGGCAAAGCTTCGAGATACAAGAGCAATTTTGCGTTTAATTTCTTGACTCTCGAATAAAGCTGACCTTATAAGCGCGCAACGACTGGCGTGGGGGATTCTCCGCGCCGTTTGTTTTTCAATCCGGGTGCCTAAATTCTCATGGGTCGAGGCGCCTTTCTATCAATCTGTCACGACTGACAAAAAGACGGTTATTGCGGCTTGCCCGCACAAAACCGAACCGAACGCCGAAAGGGAAAAAATGTTCGCAGTCATCAAGACCGGTGGTAAGCAGTATCGCGTTGCCGCCAACGACCTCCTGAAGGTCGAGAAAGTTGCCGGCGAAGCTGGTGAAATCGTTGAGTTTGCGGAAGTTCTGATGGTTGGCGTCGGTGCCGATGCAACGATCGGTGCTCCTGTCGTCAGCGGTGCGCTTGTTACGGCCGAAGTTGTCGAGCAGGGCCGTGCCCGCAAGGTTATTGCATTCAAGAAGCGTCGCCGCCAGAATTCCAAGCGCACGCGCGGTCATCGCCAGGAACTGACGACGATCCGCATCTCGGAAATCCTGACGGATGGTGCGAAGCCTTCAAAGAAGGCCGCTGAAAAGCCGGCCAAGAAGGTAGCCGCTCCAAAGGCGGAAGAAGCTGCTGTCGCTGCGGATGCAACCGAGACGAAAGCCGCCCCCAAGGCCAAGGCTGCGCCGAAGAAGGCTGCAACCAAGGCTGAAAAGCCCGCTAAGGGCGAGTAAGAAGAGTTTAGAGGAGCAATCCGATGGCACACAAAAAAGCTGGTGGTTCGTCACGCAACGGTCGTGATTCCGAATCAAAGCGCCTTGGCGTAAAGAAGTTTGGCGGTGAGAAGGTTCTCGCCGGCAACATCCTCGTGCGTCAACGCGGTACCAAGTGGCATGCTGGCACCAACGTTGGTATTGGCAAGGATCACACCCTGTTTGCGCTTGAAGCAGGCGTCGTTTCCTTCCGCACCAAAGCCAATGGCCGCAGCTACGTGTCGATCGTCAACCCGATCGCCGAAGCAGCAGAATAGCCGGTCCTGCTTGAAGCACCGGCGTCCCATCGGACCCGGTGAATATGGCAACCGCCAAAAGATCAAAGGGGAGATGGGATTAAAACCCATCTCCCTTTTCGTGTCTGGAGGAACGACAAATGGTTGCTGATTTACTGGAAGACGATGAAGAAAGGCTGGACCTGATAGACTGTCCCGTGCTCGTTACGGAACGCCTGGTTTTGCGGGCGCCACGTAACGAGGATGTCGACGCAATTGCCCGTCTCGCCGATAACCTTCATGTGGCCGAAATGCTTTCGCGTATGCCGCATCCCTATACGAAGGATCATGCGGTAGACTTCGTGCGCCGCGCCAACGCGGGCGAGATCGGCAAATGCGTCTACGCGATTACCCTGGCCCAATCCGGTACCTTTATCGGTTGCTGCGGTATCAACTACCGACGCAGCAAGGATGAGCATATCCCCTCACGCAGGGATGAACTGGAAATCGGCTATTGGCTGGGTGAGCCCTATTGGGGCAAGGGCTATGCGACAGAGGCCGCCCATGCTCTGGTCGATCTCGTCTTTCGCGCGACGCAGGTCGAAAAGCTGCATGCATCGTGCCGTGTATCGAACATCGCCTCGCGCCGCGTGATCTACAAGAGCGGTTTTCAGTATGCCAACACCGGCATGATGGATTCGCTCGCCGCCGGCAACGTGCCGGTCGAGCGCTACATGCTCGATCGGCGCACCTGGATTGGCCTGCGCAGCTGGACGCCATGAATGAACTGGCCGTTCCATCTTGGGGCGGCCAGTTTTCTTTGCGGGCATTTTCCTGTAATGCCTCGCCACAACAATAGGGACTGAATTTAAATGAAATTTCTCGATCAGGCGAAGGTCTATATCCGATCCGGCGACGGTGGTGCCGGCGCGGTATCGTTCCGCCGTGAAAAGTTTCTAGAGTTCGGCGGACCGGACGGTGGTGATGGCGGTCGTGGCGGCGACGTTTGGGCCGAGGCGGTCGATGGCCTGAATACGCTTAACGACTATCGCTATCAGCAGCACTTCAAGGCGAAGACCGGCATGCATGGCATGGGCCGCAACATGACGGGCGGCAAGGGCCCCGATGTCGTTTTGAAGGTACCCGTCGGTACGCAGATCTTCGAAGAGGACAATGAAACGTTGATCTGCGATTTCACGGTGGTTGGCCAGCGCTATCGCCTTGCCAAGGGCGGCAATGGCGGCTTTGGGAATTTGCACTTCAAGACATCGACCAACCAAGCGCCGAGACGCGCCAATCCGGGCCTCGAAGGCGAGGAACGCAATCTTTGGCTGCGGCTCAAGCTGATTGCCGATGCCGGTCTCCTCGGCAAGCCCAATGCCGGCAAGTCGACATTCCTCGCGAGCGTTACCGCGGCCAAACCGAAGATCGCCGACTATCCCTTTACGACCCTGCACCCAAATCTTGGCGTCGCACGGATCGACGCGCGTGAATTCGTCATTGCCGATATTCCAGGTCTGATCGAGGGCGCCCATGAAGGCGTCGGCATCGGCGACAGGTTCCTTGGCCATGTCGAGCGGACACGCGTGCTTTTGCATCTGGTCTCGGCCCAGGAGGAGGACGTTGCCGGCGCCTACAAGACTGTGCGTGCCGAACTCGAAGCCTATGGTCATGGACTTGCGGAAAAGCTCGAGATCGTGGCGCTGAGCCAGGTCGACACGCTCGACGCGGCGACGCGCAAGAAAAAGGCGGCAGCATTGAAGAAAGTTGCGGGGCGGGAACCCATGCTCCTCTCCGCCGTGACGCGCGAAGGGGTGGAGCAGGTGCTGCGCGCCCTATCGGCAATCATCCTCGAATCGCGTAGTGCCGAGGCGCCTGCCGAGGTCGATACGCGATTTAATTCATGAGCATTGAGCATATGAAATGAGCTCCGTTTTGATCGCCACCCCCCTCTGTCCTGCCGGAAATCTCCAATACAAGGGGGGAGATCAACTCGCGTGCACGTTCGTAAAATCTGCGAGACGCACGCGAGTTGCAGCGACAGAGCATGGCAATTCGATCTCTCCCCTTGTAGGGGAGATGTCCGGCAGGAAAGAGAGGGGTAAATGAATCACGCTGTGGCCCGGATCGAGCAACGCAAGCTTTCCACCTATCGGCGGATAGTGGTGAAGATCGGCTCGGCGCTGCTCGTCGATCACATGACCGGGCTCAAGCGGGATTGGCTCGAGAGTCTGGGCGCCGATGTCGCCGCCCTTGCTGCATCGGGTGTGGAGATGATGATCGTATCTTCGGGCGCGATTGCGCTTGGCCGAACCGTTTTGGGTTTGCCGAAGGGACCGCTGCGTCTCGAGGAGAGCCAAGCCGCGGCTGCTGCAGGGCAGATCGAGCTTGCTAAAGCCTACGCCGAGGTTCTTAGCCACCATAAGCTCCGAGCAGGACAGATTCTCCTGACGCTGTCCGATACGGAAGAGCGTCGGCGCTATCTCAATGCACGCGCAACCGTCGGCACGCTGCTGCGGTTGAAGGCGATCCCCGTTATCAATGAGAACGACACCGTCGCCACCACGGAAATACGTTATGGCGACAATGACCGGCTTGCCGCCCGCGTCGCGACGATGATGGGCGCCGATCTGCTGATCCTGCTTTCCGATATAGATGGGCTTTATACGGCGCCGCCGCATCAGAATCCGGATGCGGCGTTCCTGCCGGTCGTTGATGCCATTACGCCGGATATCGAGGCGATGGCCGGGGCGGCGGCCTCGGAATATTCACGTGGCGGCATGAAGACCAAGCTCGATGCCGGCAAGATAGCCAATGCGGCCGGCACCGCGATGATCATCACATCGGGCACCCGATTCAATCCGCTCGCAGCGATCGACCGGGGCGAACGTTCCACGCTTTTCAGGGCCAGTTCTACGCCAGTCAACGCCTGGAAGACCTGGATTTCCGGCAATCTCGAACCTTCGGGGCGGCTTGTCATCGACGATGGCGCGCTCGCTGCGCTGAAATCGGGCAAGTCGCTGCTTGCGGCAGGGGTGCGCGAAGTCGCCGGCCAATTCTTGCGCGGCGACACGGTTGCGGTGTTTGGCCTGGACGGCCGCGAAGCGGCGCGAGGCCTCATCGCCTATGATGCGACGGATGCCGTAAAAATTGCCGGGCGCAAGACCAATGAGATCGGTGCCATTCTCGGTTATGATGCCCGTTCGGCGATGATTCATCGTGATGATCTGGTGGTGCGCGCGGCCAAGCGTGTGGCGGCGGCAAAGGAGTAGAAGATGCTGGAACGAGTCGATGCAAAGACGACGGTCGCCGATCTTATGGCCGAAATTGGCCGCAAGGCGCGCGCCGCCGCGCAGCCGCTTTCCATTGCCTCGCCAGACCGAAAGACCGCAGCGCTGATTGCCATGGCCGAGGCGATCGAGCGCCGCGAGGCGGAGATCCTCGACGCCAACCGGAAAGATGTGGCCAGTGGTGAAGCTTCAGGCATGAGCGCTGCAATGCTCGACCGCCTCAAACTGGACGAAAAGCGCGTTGCGGGCATCGCGGAAAGCATTCGTACGATTGCTGCGCTGACCGATCCCGTAGGGTCCGTCATCGCCGAATGGGACCGCCCGAACGGTCTCCACATCGAGCGTGTGCGCACGCCCCTCGGTGTCGTTGGCGTTATTTATGAGAGCCGGCCCAATGTCACCGCCGACGCGGGCGCGCTCTGCCTCAAATCCGGAAACTCCGTCATTCTGCGCGGGGGCTCGGATTCTGCACATTCCTCTCACGCCATTCACGGGGCCCTGATCGAAGGGCTTGAGGCGGCGGGCCTGCCGCGCGACGCTATCCAGCTGGTGCCGACGACAGACCGCGCGGCGGTCGGTGAGATGCTCAAGGGTCTCGACGGCAATCTCGATGTAATCATCCCGCGCGGCGGGAAAAGCCTCGTGGCGCGAGTGCAGGCCGAGGCGCGTGTTCCCATATTCGCCCATCTCGAGGGCCTGTGCCATCTCTATATCGACGCTTCGGCGGATCTTGCGATGGCCCGCAAGATTGCGGTCAACGCCAAGATGCGGCGGACAGGCGTGTGCGGCGCGGCCGAAACGCTGCTGGTGGATCGGGGTATTGCACCGGCCGATCTTCTTCCCTTGCTGAATGACCTCAGTGCGGCCGGCTGCGAAATTCGCGCCGAGGCGGACGTGGCGGGGATTTTTGCTAATGCGAAGCCGGCAAAAGAGGAAGATTGGTCGACGGAATATCTCGACGCCATCATCTCAGTCAGGCTGGTGGACGGCATCACCGGGGCCATCGACCATATCAACCGCTACTCTTCGCATCACACCGAAGCCGTCATCGCGGAAGATCCAAAGGTTGTCGATCGCTTCTTCAACGAGATCGATTCGGCCATACTGTTGCACAACGCGTCGACGCAGTTCGCCGACGGCGGCGAGTTCGGCATGGGTGCTGAAATCGGCATCGCGACCGGCAAGATGCATGCACGGGGCCCGGTCGGAGTCGAGCAGCTGACCTCGTTCAAGTACCGCGTGCGCGGCAATGGCCAAACCCGCCCGTGACAGCAAGGCGAGCGCTTCAGGCAAGCTTTTCCGGCGTCCGTGAAGCGCATCTGCGCATGCCCTTTGCTGAAAAGGGCATGACAGTGGGGCTCTTTGGCGGATCGTTCAATCCTCCGCATGCCGGCCACGCCCTCGTTGCGGAAATCGCCCTGCGGCGCCTCAAACTCGATCAGCTCTGGTGGATCGTCACGCCCGGCAATCCGCTCAAGGACACACGGCATCTGGCGCCGCTCTCCAAACGTCTTGCGATGTGCGAGGCGTTACTGCACAACCCACGGATCAAGATCACCGCCTTCGAGGCGGCGCACCATATTCGTTACACCGCCGATGCGCTGGCCCTGATCAAGGCACGCAATCCAGGCGTCAATTTCGTCTGGATCATGGGCGCGGACAACCTTGCCGATTTCCACCGCTGGCAACGCTGGCAGCAAATTGCGCTGACATTTCCCATCGCCGTTATCGACAGGCCGGGATCGACCTTGGCATTCCTTTCGTCGCGCATGGCGAAAACCTTCGATTATGCGCGCATCGATGAGGCTGATGCGCCCATTCTGGCGCGGTCGAAGGCACCAGCCTGGACCTTCATCCACGGCCCCCGCTCGCTGCTCTCCTCCACGGCCATTCGCAATGGGACGCAAAACAGATCGTCGAAAACGTGATCGGATGATCCCTTCGGATGTCTTGAAAGTGTCATGCGACTCTGCCTATCTTAACAATGTGCAGTATGTATATCAGCTGCGTTGCGTTGTTCTTAAGGGAAAGGAAATACACTGAGAACAGCAGTTCAGAAGAAGGATGCCTTGGCACCTTCAACGGCGGAGATGGGCGGACTGAGTTCCGTATCTCTCGCCCTCCAGTCGGTCCTTGCTAGTCTTGAAGACTCCAAGGCCGAAAATATTGTCCCCATCGACCTTCGAGGCAAGTCCGTCATCGGTGATCACATGGTCATCGCGTCGGGTCGTTCGCATCGTCATGTTACGGCGGTTGCGGATCAGCTTTTGCGCGCTCTGAAAGAGAGCGGGCACGGCAACGGCGTCAAGGTCGAAGGCCTTAGCAACGGCGATTGGGTGTTGATCGACACGGGCGATATCATCATCCATGTTTTCCGTCCGGAAGTGCGCGAGTTCTACAACATCGAAAAGATGTGGCAGGCTCCCGAACTTGACGGAGAGACCGTTCACTGATTGACGGATCGGGGCGTCTGGGCAATTGGCCCGCATGACGCCCTGGGCGGCTGGTGTAGGCTGGACCGGTTGACGGCCGGCAATGGCTGGCTTCGAGCCGGAAGCGACGCAGTCACCTCCGGGTGGCTTGGCACAGGGGGCCGTCATGCGCATCACAGTTTTTGCCGTGGGCCGAATGAAATCCGGCCCCGAACGTGAACTGGCAGATCGCTATTTCGACCGTTTGAAGAAAACCGGTGCACCGCTCGGCTTCGAATTCACATCGGTGATGGAAATCACTGAGAGCCGGGCGCAGCAACCCGACCTGCGCAAGCAGGAAGAATCGGCGAAGGTCTTGCAAGCCCTGGACCAAGGCGGCGTCCTCATCCTCCTCGATGAACGCGGCAAGACCATGACCTCAGAGGCATTTGCGCAGGGGATCGCTCGCTTCCGTGACGACGGCAAGCGACAACTCCTGCTCGCGATTGGCGGACCGGACGGACATGACGCTGTGCTTCGCGACAGGGCGGACCTTGTCCTTGCACTCGGCGCGATGACCTGGCCGCACCAGATCGTCCGCATTCTTGTTGCCGAGCAAATGTATCGTGCGACAACGATCCTTTCAGGACATCCCTACCATCGCATATGACCATTCAGCCGCCGTTCATAAGGACAGTCGATAATCGCGGCTTAGGATCATTACCAAAATATAATGATCTCAATGCTTTTCGCACGAACCCCTCATCTCCATTTCTTGATAAGATGGATCACTGTGGGGCGCGGCGGATAAAGATGGAGCGGGTCGGATGAAAGAGATAGCCAGAGCGGCCAAACGGGAAAAAACACCCGAGACATCCAATGTCACCTTCATCCCCGGTGCCGTTCCGCCCGGCCGCAAAAAGAAGCGTTCGCGCCTGTGGATCTGGCTCCCCGTCATGCTCGCCGTCGCTGGGGTCGGCGCCTATGCGTGGAGCCGCTACCAGAACTCGACGGCGACAGCAGCTGTAATAACGCAAGCGGTCGAGCGCGGAGACATCGAAAATGCCGTTACGGCCGTGGGCACGCTCGACTCGATAAAATCCGTGGATGCCGGGGCACAGGTTTCCGGACAGTTGAAGGTTCTCCACGTCGAAATCGGCGACAAGGTCACGCAAAACCAGCTCGTTGGCGAGATCGATCCGGCGACGATTCTCAACAAGATCGAAATCGACCAAGCGGAGCTTGCCAATCTGAAGGCGCAGCTCGTGTCGAAGAAGGCCCAACTCGTCCTGAAGCAATCCAATATTGACCGCCAGCGCAATCTCGTTGCGACGCGCAGTGTTTCCCAATCGGTGCTCGACCAGGCTGTTGCAGACCTCGCAGCCGCCGAGGCGGATGTAAATGCGCTCGAGGCGCAAATTCGCAAGCAACAGGCAACCCTTGCCGGCGACGAAGTCGATCTCGGCTATACGAAGATCTATGCGCCGATGGCAGGGACGATCGCCGCCGTTC
>NZ_JBBNAM010000065.1:0-3179 GCF_037994425.1 Phyllobacterium sp. | reverse complement strand
CGCCATCATGAAGAGTGGCAGGATTGTCCAATATGACACACCCGAGACGGTCCTGTCGCATCCTGCCGATGGTTTCGTCGAGAATTTCGTCGGCATAGATCGCGCCATCAAGCGGCTGAGCCTGTTTACCGTGACCGACGCCATGAACGGTGCGACGCCGCGCCCGGGTACCGGCAAGATCGCGCCGACCAGCAATCTGCGTGACGCGCTCGCGCTGATGGTTGCCGCCAACAGTGACGAGCTTGCGGTCGTCGATGCGACGGGTACGGTGCAAGGTCAATTGACACGGGAAGCCATTTTTTCCGTCTGATCCGTGCCTGCTTTGGGAGACAAAAATGTCGATTGCCTATCGTTCCACAGAAGTCCCTGCCGTCCTGATCGAACCGACGAACCGCCGCATTCGTCTCAAACTCGGTGAGCGCTTCATCGCCGATACCACGCGGGCGATCGTCATATACGAAAATGGTGGGCACCCGACCTACTATCTTCCGCGGGCCGATTTCATCACAGGGGCCTTGCAACCATCGACCAAACAGCAACCGTCGCCGATTTTCGGAACGCGCTGCTACTGGTCGCTGCAATCGGCCGATGCGCCGTTAAAGGACACGGCATGGAGTTTTGACGGAGCGACCCTCGGACTGCCCGAACTTGGCGACTATGTGAGCGTTGCGTTCGATGCCGTGCGCTGGTTCGAGGAGGAAGAGGAGATCTTCCGTCATCCGCGCAACGTCTACAAGCGGATCGATACGATACCAAGTTCGCGCCTCGTCGAGGTCGTCGTCGATGGCCGGCTGGTGGCGCGCAGCAACCGGGCGATGTTTCTGTTCGAGACCGGATTGATGACCCGCTATTATTTCCCGGCGGACGATCTCATCGAGGGGACGCTGGCGGCGAGCGATCTTGCCACCTATTGCCCCTACAAGGGCAAGGCCGCCTATTACCATCTCGATCTTGACGACAAGCGCCACGAGAACATCGTCTGGTATTATCCCGAGCCCCTTGCTGAAGCGAGCAGGATCAAGGGCCTCATCTCGTTCTATAACGAGAAGACTGATGAAATCCGTATCCGCAGGGGCAGCGCGGCGTGATGCATTTAGGCCTGTCAATCACGCCGTTTGGTCACCACGCGGCCGCTTGGCGGCAGGGTAAATCGGCTGACGCACTGCGTTTCGAGCATCTGGCGGCCCAGGTAAAAAAGGCCGAGGAAGGTGGGTTCGATTTCGCCTTCTTTGCCGACCGTCTCGGCCGGCGACCCGTCGATGATCTCGATCCGGATACCGTGCCGTTTGAGCCGACAACCCTCGTTGCCGCACTTGCCACGGTTACCAAGAACATTGGACTGATCGCAACGGCCTCCATGGCAGAGTACGAGCCCTATAATCTCGCGCGCCGCTTTGCCTCGCTCGATACGATCAGCAGGGGCCGTGGGGGCTGGAATTTTGTCACCGCCGAGAAAGCTTCGTCGCGCGAGGAGGAGTATGTCGACGTCGTCAACGGGCTCTGGGATAGCTTTGAGGAAGATGCCTTTGTCTATGACAAGGAAAAAGGTCGGTTCTTCGTGCCAGGGAAGATGCATGTCCTCAATCACCGGGGAAAACATTTCACGGTGCGGGGCCCGCTCAATGTCAACCGTTCGCCGCAGGGCAAACCGGTGATCGCGCATGTGCTGAAAGAGGCGACGCTCGATATCGCGGCGCGCACCGCTGATCTCGTTTTCATCGACGCACGCTCTCCGGATGAGGCAAGGACGCGCGCGGCGGATTTTACCGAGCGACTGCGGCACCATCAGCGCACCCGCTCCGACGTGCGGGTTGTTGCCAACGTCATTGCCTATGCCGGTGCAACGAACACCGATGCACGAATGCTTCGTGAGAGACTCGATCGTGGCACCTTTGCTGGACCTTTGCCAGCCGGATTGGAAGTCGTTGGCAACCCTTGCGAGATTGCCGATCGCCTGCAGACATGGTCCGAGACTGCGCAGGTCGATGGTTTCACCATCCTTCCGCCGCTGGTACCGGAAAGCGTGGATGCATTTGTTGACGGTGCTATTGGCGAACTGCGGGCGCGAGGTCTGGTCCGCAAAAGCCACGAAGGCACGACATTGCGCGAACATCTGTCTCTTCGGACGCCGCCGCATGCAGCCGAACCGGCAGCAGGAGCGTTGGGAAAATGAGACAGATGAAGCTTGGCGCCTTCCTTATGGCAGGAGGCCACCACATCGCCGCCTGGCGCCATCCCGGCGCTGTCGCTGATGCCGGCGTCAACATCGACCATTTCATCGCCCTCACGCAGATGGCGGAAGCGGCGAAATTCGACATGATCTTCGTCGAGGACGCCGCTGCAATCCGCGAACGCAATGCCGATATCGCCAGTCAGGCGGCACGATCGACGATGTTCGAACCACTGAGCCTGCTTGCGGCGCTTGCCGTCAACAGCACGCATATTGGCCTCGTCGCCACCGCATCGACAACCTATAACGAGCCCTATGGTCTGGCGCGGAGCTTTGCCTCAATTGACCAGTTGAGCAGCGGCCGCGCGGGGTGGAACCTCGTGACATCGGCAAGCGAACTTGAAGCCGAGAACTTCGTCTCGAGCGGTCTGCGGCCGCATGCGCAACGCTATGAACGTGCCGAAGAGTTTGCACAGGCGGCAATGGCGATCTGGGACAGTGTCGATGATGGGGCACATGTCATTGCGAAAAACGTTTATGCCGATCGCTCCAAACTGCGCCCCATTCGGCATCATGGTACGCATTTTACCGTCAAAGGGCTGCTTGACAGTCCCCGATCGCCGCAAGGAAGGCCGGTAATGGTGCAGGCCGGCGCGTCAGACGCCGGCAAGAATCTTGCCGCACGCACGGCCGACGTCGTGTTCACCGCGGCCCAGACACTTGGCGAGGCAAAGGCCTACTACACGGATCTTAAGGCGCGTATGCCCGCCTTTGGCCGCGATCCTGACGACCTTAAGATCCTGCCCGGCGTATCGCCCATCGTTGGGCGCAGCGAAAGCGAAGCACGGGCGAAATATGACGCGCTGCAGGAACTGATACCCGACGAGGTTGGCGTTGCTCTGCTTGCCAGTTATCTCAGCATCAAGGATCTGTCGCGCTATCCGCTCGAAGGTCCGTTGCCGGACATGCCGCAAACCGACGGTATCCAGAGCCGTCAGCAACTGATCAT
>NZ_JBBNAM010000064.1:0-7059 GCF_037994425.1 Phyllobacterium sp. | reverse complement strand
ATTGCCCCTTCGTTGCCGATGCGATCAATGTTGGGTGTTTCTCCGACCATCAAACCGCGGTGATAGATACCCGGCTGCATCCAGCCGATGTCATCGCCCATGATAAATAGAATATTGGGTTTGGTTTCCTGTGCGTGCACTATCGCCGTGCCTGCCATAAGGCTGCCGGCGACTACAAGTGCCGCTGCCATGTACTTTGCTGTCGGTCTCATTTTCCATGCCTCCCTCAAAAGGTCATCGCAAGGACGACCGGTGAAAAGACGAGTCGACGCAAAACGCAGGGATAGAACTTGAATGCCGTGTCAACATCTCTCGCCGCACATCTTCTTACGTTTGTTGGGTCGTTGTACGCGCCCGGCATATCGATCGTGTATTATGAGTAGAGTTCGATGTCTCTGCGATTACGCGCGCGACAATTGGCCGACTCGAGGGCTTTCCTTGTGGGTTCGAATTCGCGCGTGATCATCAACTATTGACGCAGACGGCCATTTTCGGAAGTAAGTTACAGTAGCTTACACCTCGTAAAGGGTCGGTGGCAGGTTTGGACCCAGAAGCTGCCTCCAGCATAATAGCGTCGGCTGGCGATTGATCCAGTTCGACGGTTTCCACAGATATCCAGAACTACCAAATCTCGTTCATGAAGCCTAATTCAATGAGTTGGTCGGGTCCGGTGTAGACAGCCGATCGATCGCCATCATGGAGCTGAAGCTCCAGGGATTGGGCAAGAATTTTAGCGATATCTTGGTATTCTGCAGCACTTGGAGAAATGTTGGTTCTCAGCAACTGCTGTGTCGACTTCTTGTCTAAAATCCGAAAAGAATTTGGAGTGCAACAGAACGCCGTATATTGGGCCGAAATTGGGTTTAAGCGGGCGCAGCTTATGAATTCCCTCCTACAAAGAACTTTTGGCGTCCCAATAGGTGAGCGGAAATTTCATCAGTTGGTTTGACAAGCCAAACTTTCTTTCACGCACACCGTGTCCAACTGCCGATTAGGGACCGAGCCTGGCAGTCGTGCCATAAAAGTCTATGCGGATAGTCTGACCATTGACAGAACAAAAACCCCGTTTCCGCCACCCTGCGATATGAATTCGGATTCCACATCCCGCCAGCGGCCCCTATACGCGCCGCATTCGCTGCAAAAGACGGGTCCATCACCTGCGTCTATTCGTGGAATGCTCAAATATATAGTCTGGCATTCCTCGCACTGTCGTTTCCCATATAGTTTTTGGTTCATCACACACCCCCAAATTGGGTGGCGCGGTTATTCGGGCATTCTAGTCCGTTTCAGTCACGAATTATATGTCTCTTAGCAATCAAATAAATGGTTAGCGATGAGCGGCGGGACGGTGGATTGGGCCACCGTCCCATGGACCCTTCTGGAGAGCAGGGTCCACGCTGACGGGGTTGTCAGCGACTTCACAACGTTAATAACAAACGTCAGTTCCCGCTTCGATTGGACATAAAAGAGGGGCGGTGAGCTTGCGCACACCGCCGAGCAGCCTTCGCCTCCCTGGGGGCGGGGAACGGTGGCGAGGGCTCTTAGCTGACTTGGGGGTTTTCAGTCAGCATCTTCATCAATGCGAAATCACAATCGGTGTTCCCGATCGATCTACCGAAAATACCAGCCAACACCCATGATTATGGCAACGCCTACGATGAACACCGTCCCATAGATCATTAACGAGCGTTGACTGCGCGGTGGAGAGGCGTCTCTTTCATCGAGCGGGTTTGGCATCAGTACTCTATCACTCTCTTCGAATAATCTGCCCTTCGCTCATCTCAAAGATACCATGCTGCCCGCCTTGCCTGTTGAAGGACCTTTCGAGGTCGCCCCAACTGCCAAGGAATGAGCCACACGTAGTACAGACAATCGGTGTATCGCTGGTTACGTCTTTGGGAATGTCGAGATAGATCGTGCCGCAACTTGGGCAGTCGAGTCCGTGGTCCAACTTCCGTTCCATTTTACCCACCCGTACAACAAAACAAGAAGAACGAAAGGAGATATATTTCGATGTTTTGGAAATTCAATATCCCGAACGGCAGCTGATTAAATTTTTAGTTCTCGCCATCCGTTCGGTGCTTTTCCCAGGTTAGTGGGATAGGTGGGCTTGGCGGAGGCGTTTCAGCCCGTTGCGTTTCTTCATAGCCTTTAGCAACTCCGTCTCGATCGACAGCAGTTGATCCTGATGCATCGCAAGTTGAGTGGTGTCGGCAATAGCAACTATTGCTGCAAACACCTCGTCCTCATCCCATCCAGCAGCCACTGCCTCGCCATATAGCTCAAGCAATCGGTCCTCGATCGCTCTCTGGCATTCACTCTGCCTGTCCTGGTGACCTGTGGGCTTGCGGGGTCTCTCGATCGTCATTGAAGCTATCCTTCTCTGTCTCAATCCGCTCTCGGTTTCTCACCTTCCATGCCCGGTAGTGAGCTTTGCTTCTCTCAGGGTTTGCCTTACGCCATTGACGAACTCGTTCAGCTTCCTTGGCCCGCTTCTCGGGTGAAGGCGGGTTCCTCTCACGCCATTTCCGCATCTTCTCGGCGTTCTTGGCCTTTCGCTCAGCTTCCTTCTCCTCGGCAGTCTTAATCATTCCGCTTCAGCGTTTCGTTCGAATTCGTTCTAACCGGCCGCTGCGCAGGTCCTCGATGCGGACAGCGTATTTCTCCGGATCGTTCTTTCTCATTGATATAAGCTCGATTGACCGCGCATCGTGCGGCCATTCCTGCGGATCACTCTTGCCAAGCTCGGTCAGGAGGAAGGCCGCGAACTTGTGTTCCACCCAATCTATCGCCTCACCCCGGTCAGGCACGAATCGCTCGGCATCACCGACCTGCATACTCACTGACCAAACGTTGGTTGCTTCAATCCTTGTTGCAAAGGTTTGCGCAATGTCAATGTTATTATCAACATCAGCGCCCAAAGCCAGGGTGTAATTCCTCGCCGCCAATGATCGTGGGCCGCCCGGCGCCTTTCGGACAGTCAAAGGCCTTTGGGGCATTCGGAAAAATCTGCTTTGTTCCTGACGGAACGACCCTCTACTTTAACATTTCCGCAACCAGCCGCTGGCAACGCTCAGTCATGAAATCGATCATCAGGCGTACCTTCGGGTCCTGGAAGCGCTTGTGCGGATAGATAGCGGCAAGCTGGATGCTCGCAGGGGGCGTATCTTCAAGGATTGGGCTAAGGGCGCCTTCATTGAGATAGCTCTTCACCTCGAACAGCGGCTTGTTGATGATTCCGCGCCCGTCGAGGGCCCAGCGTGTCAGAACATCGCCATCGTCTGAATCATACGGTCCGCTGACCTCGAGCTTGCGTAATCCATCGGGCGTCTGCAACGTCCAGTAATATTCCTTTGAGCCCGGATAGCGCAAAAGCAGGCAGTCGTGATGCTCGGCGATCAGGGCGTCCGGTGTTGCCGGTGTCCCGCGCCTTTCAAGATAGTGGGGCGAGGCACAGATCACCCGTTCGCAGTTCATGATGCCGCGCATGCGCAGGTTGGAGTCTTCGAGGATGCCGAGTTTGAATGCGACGTCGACCCCTTCGCTCATAATATCGATATTGTGATCGGAAAGGCGAAGCCGCACTTCAATGTCAGGATATTTGTCGTGGAATTCTGGAATACCTGACGCAATAAGCCGTCTGCCGATGCCCAGCGGCGCAGTGATGCGGATCGCGCCCTTCGGCTTCTTGGCGAGATCGGCAATTGCCGCTTCCGCCTCGTTGATCGCCTCGATGATCTTGACGGCACCCTCGTAGAAGACGCGGCCATGTTCAGTCGGCGTCAGCTTGCGCGTGGTGCGATTGAAGAGGCGCACGCCAAGATGGCGTTCGAGCTCCTTGATGCGATTGCTTGCAACGGCCGGAGAGGCGCGTTGATCGCGTCCGGCGGCAGAAAGGTTTCCGAGTTCGACGACACGAACGAAAACACGAAGGTTATCAAGGTACGACATGGTTTTCGCACGACCCCTACACTCACCACTGATCTAGCATTTTAAAGTTTTTTTTGAAAGAGATGGGTACATTAGCCGGTTTCCTCTTGGCATAGGCTTTGGCACATACTCTTCCGACTAAAAGGGAGATCCACATGTATGAATACGCCGTCGCCTGGGAATGGTTGAATTTCGCCTTCCGCTGGTTGCATGTCATCACAGGCATCGCCTGGATTGGTTCATCCTTTTATTTCGTCGCGCTTGATCTTGGGCTGCGCCAGCGTCCGGGTCTGCCGGCAGGCGCCTATGGCGAAGAATGGCAGGTGCATGGCGGTGGCTTCTATCACATCCAGAAGTACCTGGTGGCGCCGGCACAAATGCCCGAGCACCTGACCTGGTTCAAATGGGAGTCCTATGCGACCTGGCTGTCGGGCTTCGCCATGCTGTGCATCGTCTACTATGCGGGCGCAGACCTCTATTTGATTGATCCGCAGGTTCTTGACGTATCGCGCCCCGTCGCCATCGCGATTTCACTCGCCTCGATCTTCGGCGGCTGGATCGTCTACGATACCATCTGCAAGTCGCCGCTCGGCAGGGAAGATACGCGGCTGATGGTGCTGCTCTATTTCGTCCTGGTATTCATGGCGTGGGGCTATACCCATCTCTTCACCGGGCGCGCCGCATTCCTGCATCTCGGCGCCTTCACTGCGACGATCATGTCCGCCAACGTCTTCATGATCATCATCCCGAACCAGAAGAAGGTTGTGGCGGATCTCATCGCCGGCAAGACGCCCGATCCTGCGCTCGGCAAACAGGCCAAGCAGCGTTCAACCCACAACAACTACCTGACGCTGCCGGTGCTTTTCCTGATGCTGTCGAACCACTATCCGCTTGCGTTCGGCACAAAGTACAACTGGATCATTGCCTCGCTGGTCTTTTTGATGGGCGTGACCATCCGTCACTGGTTCAACACCCGCCATGCCCGCAAGGGCGAGCCAACCTGGACGTGGCTGGCCACAGCAATCCTCTTCATCGTTATCATGTGGCTCTCCACCGTCCCGAAGGTGCTTTCGGGTGAGGGCGGGCAAGAAAAATTGTCGACTGTTCAGCAGCCCTTCGTCACCGCCGAAGCCTTTTCCCAGGTGCGCGATACGGTGCTTGGCCGCTGCGCGATGTGCCATGCCAAGGAGCCGGGCTGGGAGGGCATCATCGCACCACCGAAGGGCGTGGTGCTCGAATCCGATGGCCAGATTGCCGCCCACGCGCGCGAAATCTATCTGCAAGCGGGGCGCTCGCACGCCATGCCGCCCGCCAATGTGAGTGGCATTACCGACGAGGAACGGCGTCTCCTCGTCTCCTGGTATGAGACCGCTGTCAAGGGAGGAACTGTCCAATGAACAAGCTCTTAATGCGCGGCCGTGTGTTGACATTCGTCGAGGAGCCCAATGGTATCGACGACCAGTCGGCCTATAGCTATTTCGAAGATGGCGCCGTCCTTGTCGATAGCGGCAAGATCGTTAATGTCGGCGAATATGCCGCGATCGTCTCTGTCGCCGGTGACGTCACAGTCGTTGATCATCGTCCGCACCTCATCCTGCCAGGTTTCATCGATACGCATCTGCATTTTCCGCAGACCCAGGCGATTGCCTCTTACGGGGCCCAACTGCTCGAATGGCTCAATACCTATATCTTCGTGGAGGAGCAGAAATTCGCCTCGAGCACCCATGCCGATTTCATCGCCGGGCGATTCATGGACGAGTTGCTGCGCAATGGTACTACCTCGGCCGTGGCCTATTGTTCGGTCCACGGCGAGAGTGTCGATGCCTATTTTTCTGCCGCCGAGAAGCGTAACATGCTGATGATCGGCGGCAAGGTGATGATGGATCGCAATGCGCCCGATGCGCTGCGCGATACGCCGCAATCGGGCTATGACGATACCAAGGCGCTTATCGAAAGGTGGCATGGGCGGGGGCGCGCGTACTACGCCATCAGCCCGCGATTTGCCATTACATCGACGCCCGAGCAGATGGAGATGAGCCAGGCATTGGTGCGCGAACATCCCCAGTGCTACGTTCAAACCCACCTTTCGGAGAACCGTGACGAGATCGCCTTTGCAACGTCACTTTATCCGTCGGCCAGGGACTACACCGACATCTATGCCGCTTATGGGCTCCTTGGCGAGAAGATGCTGCTCGGGCACTGCATCTTTCTTTCCGACCGCGAAATTTCGGCGCTCGCCGAAACGGGGTCGGTTGCCGTTTTCTGCCCGACCTCCAACCTCTTTCTCGGCAGTGGGCTGTTTGACCGCGATCGCTTCCGCTCGCTTGGCGCGCGCATCGCCATTGCGACCGATGTCGGCGGCGGAACGAGCTTTTCGATGCTTGAGACGATGAGCGAAGCCTACAAGGTCCTGCATATTCAGGGCCAGCGGCTGTCGCCTTTCGCATCCTATTACATGATGACGCTCGGCAACGCCCGCGCGCTCGGCCTTGAGGACCGCATCGGAGCGCTGCGTACCGGAGGGGACGCGGATATCGTTGTTCTCGACAGCAGGGCGAAGCCGGCGATGGAACTTCGCATGCGCACGGCAACGACGCTGGCCGAGGAACTCTTCATCCTTCAGACCATGGGCGATGACCGCTCGGTTGCTGAGGTCTATGTTGCCGGCAGGCCGATGAAAAGCAGGATCGAAACACCCGCCGCGCCCATAAAGGCACGCGCTTTGCCAAAACTGCAGAACGCCTGAAAGGACGGCTCTTTAAAGTTCGTCTGGTCGCCGCCCGCCCATGGCCCTGGTCAATTCATCGGCGGTGCGCCGGATGACGGGTCCGAGCAGACTGACCTTCTCCTTTGGCAGGCGAACCGCCGGACCCGATACCGAGATCCCCGCAATGGCCTCGCCATGTTCGTTGAAGAGGGGTGCTGCGATGCAGCGCATCCCGAGCGTATGCTCCTCATCGTCGATCGACCACCCGCGTGCACGAACCTGCTGGATATCCTTAAGGAGCGCCGGCAACGTATCGAGTGTTTGCGCGGTAAAATGTGCCAGTGTCTTGCCGGACAGGGCCTGAGCAATGTCTGTGTCCGACCATGTCGAGAGGATTGCCTTGCCGATCCCGGAGGCATGGA
>NZ_JBBNAM010000063.1:0-2522 GCF_037994425.1 Phyllobacterium sp. | reverse complement strand
AAGATCGCGGGAGAGCACGGCCTGACCAAAGCCGAGGGTAAGGCTGTGGTTGAAGCCGTGTTTGCGGCAATTGCCGCCGCCTCGGCGTCGGGGAGCGAAACATCGATTGCCGGCTTCGGAAAGTTCAAGGTCAGGGACACGGCCGAGCGTGAGGCGCGCAATCCAGCGACCGGCGCCACCATCAAGGTGGCTGCGGCAAGGAAACTGACCTTCGCACCGGCCAAGGCACTGAAGGACGCGCTGAACAGGTAAGAAAAAGAGGAGCACCGCCGACAGCTGAACTGACCCCCGAAAGTCGGTGTCCAACTTCGGGGGTCAATTCACAGGGCGGGGCTCTGTCTGGGGAGAGCGTCAATCGGCGCCGCGGGGTGCGACCAGTTGAGCTGCAGGGCTGTCATCGATAGTGAAGTTGAGCTCCATACCCGCGCTTTTGGGCTTCGGGCCAATGTCTTCAGCTCACAAGAATCGGGTCGAAGCTTTGCGAGGTCGAGATTCAGGCATGAGCCGGATAACAGCTTCCTGAAAAGAGATGACTGGAAGAAAGTCCGGCGACAGTGTCTTATAGGTCCGCTGTGCCTTCTTCTAGTGGGCAGGGTCCCCATGCTGAACAGTTTGCAGCAGCAATCCGTCAGTGGAAGAGAGTTCGGCACTTTCGGAGTCAAGCAATGTCCACACATGCCAGGTCCATCGTAGCTGCGACGGCGAGTACCTGGTTCGGGTTTGCCGCGCTTTGCATCGGCATGTTCATGGCCATCCTCGACGTTCAGATCGTTTCGACCTCCTTACCGAACATCCAGAACGCCCTCGATATCGATCCCGATCAAATGAGCTGGATTCAGACGGCGTACCTGATCGCGGAGGTGGTTGCCATACCGTTGAACGGGTTCCTGACACGGATGCTGACCATGCGCTGGCTTTTCGTGTTCGGGATCCTCCTGTTCACGCTCGCATCGGTCGGATGTGCCTTGAGCGGTAATTTTTCAGAGTTGCTCGCATGGCGTATCGTTCAGGGGCTTGCCGGTGGCGCACTCATACCTCTCATATTCTCCGCAGTGTTCATCCTCTTTCCGGGAAATCTGCAAGGCATCGCCACGACGGCCGCAGGTGTGGTGGCGGTCATGGCGCCAACGGTCGGCCCGATGGTCGGAGGATGGATCACTGAAGCCTATTCCTGGCATTGGCTGTTTCTGATCAACGTTGTCCCGGGAATCCTGGCAGCGGGACTCGCGGCAAGCCTCCTGCCGCGCGAGGAGACGCGATTTCGCGAAATTCGAACGCTGGACATCCTGTCGCTCCTGATGATGGCGATCGGGCTTGCGGCCATGGAGATCGCCCTCAAGGAAGCGCCGAAACGGGGCTGGACGGATGGTGTCGTTCTCGGGCTCGCGGTACTGAGCGCCGCCACTCTTGCCGGATTCTGTCAACGCACCTGGCTCAACAAATTACCCTTGGTGAACCTGCGCAATTTCAAGGAACTCAATTTTACCATCGGATGCGCACTGAGCTTTGTCCTGGGCTTCGGGCTGTTCGGCTCGGTCTACCTGATGCCGCTGTTCCTCGCCTATGTCCGTGGTCACAGCGCATTTGAGATCGGAACGATGATGCTGGCGACGGGCATGGCGCAGATCATCGTTGCCCCGATCGCCGTTTTTCTCGAACAGCGTATGGATGCGAGGGTCCTGACGGCATTGGGTTATACGGTCTTTGCCATTGGTCTTGGATGCAGCGCCTTCCAGACGCCGGCAACGGATGGGGACGAAATGTTCTGGCCGCAGATTATCCGCGGTGTTGCGGTGATGTTCTGCATCCTGCCGCCGACGCGCCTGGCGCTTGGGAACCTCCCGCATCATCGCATCCCCGACGCGAGCGGCCTCTTCAATCTGATGCGTAATCTCGGCGGCGCTCTCAGTCTGGCCCTGATCGACACGGTGATCTACTCGCGGGCGAAGACGCACGGGGTGGATCTGGCAAACCGACTCCTTGCCGGCGATGCGCAGACCGCGGCGTTCGTTGGAATTCCGCTCGACCAGTTGCGCGGCGAGGGTCTGGCCGGCGTTGGCGCAGGGGCTCAGGCCGTATTCAATCCGCTGGTGGCGAAGGCGGCTCTGGTTCAATCCATCAATGACGCATGGGCAATGATCGCCCTGATCACGCTGATCTCGCTGTTGGTCGTTCCTTTTGCCCGCCCGGTAAAGCGCGACCCGCATGGGGTGGCAGCCTGAAGCAAGTCGCTTGCCGATCCATGAGACCCCGGCACGGCAGAAACATTGATGGCAGCCTTGTCTTTGACCTTCTCAGGGCTGCGTCGAATCGGAATGCTTACGCCGCTTTGTCCGTACGCAGCGCCCAAAATGCAAAGAGTGGTTTATCGAGGGATCGCATGGCGTGATTGATGTTCGGCACGTTGTAGAACGAACCGCCAATGCCGGGTGAAAACCACTCCCCTTCACCCTGCCTGAACTCTCCGTTCGAAAGAACGAGGTACACCTCCTCGGGCGAATGGTCATGGTCCGGGTAGCGAA